>CAUYYU010000267.1:0-3494 GCA_963577415.1 Chloroflexota bacterium | reverse complement strand
CAGCGTTACCCTGTTCGAGAAAACGCCAATTTCACAGGCCTTGCAGCCGTCCGACTCCCACGAAAACTCACTCGATGACCCTAACTAGCTGATTCTATTTGACTTTTAACCGGACAGTAGTGGGGGACTATCCTCGTCGAGGAAATCGTCCTGGGCAAATCAGAAGCACTGGCTGCCCTCGGCCTCGGTCTTGTCGCTGGGATCATTTGCGGAGCC
The DNA here is from genome assembly GCA_963577415.1 of Chloroflexota bacterium. Lineage (GTDB taxonomy): Bacteria > Chloroflexota > UBA11872 > UBA11872 > VXNJ01 > JASLPR01. Next base: position 3,278 of record CAUYYU010000267.1, on the reverse strand, counting down.
TACGGAAACAGGTGGTACTTGGCCCACGCACGAAAAGTGATTTCTCATGTACGGTCTCAGGGGCTACAAGAAGATGCTTTTCTACAGACGCTTTCCAGGCGTGGGGGCACCAGCGTAGCTGCATCCCTCGGATTCTTGGTTCTGTTCGTAGGATCACTCTTCGTGGTCCAGTTGGGCGCGAACCGCGTGACGCCGTTGATGCTAGCGGCAATGAGCGGCCATACCGAAACCGTGCAAGTGCTGCTGGACGCAGGGGCGGACGGGAACGCCAAAGACAACGGGGGCGGGACCGCCTTGATGTATGCGGCGGCCGAGGGGCATGTCGACGTGGAGCAGGTTCTGCGAGAAGCAATCAAGGTTCCTCGTGAGGATAGGTAGAGTTTCTAGGGGAGATCGGGGGAGATCGGGTGGGGAGATCGGGACGGGAGATCGGGGAGACCGGGGAGACCGGGGAGATCGGGGAGATCGGGGAGATCGGGGAGATCGGGGAGACCGGGGAGATCGGGGGAGATGGGGGGGGGGGGGATGGAGGGGGATCGAGGACAGCTCCCGAACCTCGGCGTTAGGCCCCGGCGGACCGCGATTTCGGCGGCGGGCCGGGCGGTTTGCGCCGCAGCGATCGTCCTGCCTGTCTTGCCCAAAACACAAAACCGCGCGAGCGTTCACGTAAAAGCAAAAAAACCTACACTCCATTTCTTCAAGCACTTACATCCACCCACCCCCGTCAAGCGAACCAAGGAAAACGGCCCCGCCTGCTACAATGCGAACGGAAAAGGTGGAGACCGGAGTGGCACACCAAAAGCGGATACACCGGACGTGGCGCACGTCTCCAGACGTGCCGTGTCGCCATTCGTGGCGACATGTCTTTACTCACCCGGATTCCCCCCTGTCGGTGCCGCTTCAGCCCTTCCGTCAGCTTCCCAAAATCTCATGAAAACAGCCCCTTTCGTCAGGGAGTCTGACATCTACCCAACCAGGCGCCCTCTTCTCAAGTCATTGAAAAAAACACTATAGGAATGAACAAAATACAAGACACCCAGAACCAAGGAAAATAGCCTGAAAACATGACATTTCCTGACATTTTCTAAAGAAACTTTATACCATCGACCCGCAACCTCTTTTGTTTCAATGACTTTTCGAGGACACGAAAATCACCATGTGACCTACCGTGATGACAGCAAGGTGAGGGCTTACGCCACAACTGTTGTTGCGGCTCCGTGGTGTAGTTGCGGCTGGTCATAAGTCATGGCAATCTTTCGAAAGTCTCTCTCGACACCGGCGGTTCTGGCGCTCTTTGCCCTTTCAGGCTGCGGCGATACTCAACCCCCTCCAAGGGCCTCGTCAGCGCCAACACCCCCCAACATCGTTTTCATCATGGCCGACGATTTGGGCTACGGCCACCTCGGCAGCTACGGCCAGCAGAAGATCGAAACTCCGAACATCGATCGTCTGGCAGCCGAGGGTATGCGCTTCATCCAGGCCTACGCGGGGGCAACCGTCTGCGCTCCGTCGCGCAGCGTGCTGATGACGGGCCTTCACGGGGGACACACACCGATCAGGCGCAACGGCGGGGGCAGCTCTCTCGCCGCCGAGGACGTTACGATCGCCGAGGTCCTCAAGAAAGCCGGCTACCGCACGGGCGGCTACGGCAAGTGGGGCTCGGGCCTCGAGGGGAGCCCGGGACATCCCAACGAGCAGGGTTTCGATGAGTTCGTGGGCTATTTGCATCAAGTCCACGCGCATTTTTATTACCCATATTGGCTCACCGACAATCACGGCAAGCTGATGCTTCCCGATAACGAGGGCGGCAAGCGCGGCCAGTATTCCGACGACGTCCTGGTCGATCGTGCGCTGAGCTTCATTCGAGAGAGTAAGGATGGGCCGTTCTTCTGCTATCTGCCGCTGACGATTCCTCACGTGGAGGTGGCGGTTCCCGAGGAGTCGCTCCGCCAATATCAGGGCCGCTGGGAAGAGACGCCTGGATATCAGGAGAAGCGCCCGGGCTACATCGTCGCGAAAGAACCCAAGGCCGCTTATGCCGCGATGATCTCGCATTTGGACCGCGATGTCTGGCGCATTGCCGGGCTTTTGCGAGAACTCGGGCTGGAGGAGAACACGGTTGTCATCTTCACCTCGGACAACGGCGCGCAGTCGGGTCACGATGTCAACGAAGAGTTTTTCGAGTCCTCTGGCCCGCTGCGGGGATACAAAGGCTCAATGTATGAAGGGGGCCTGCGGGTTCCCATGATCGTGCGCTGGCCGGGCAAGGTGGCGGCTGGATCGGTCAGCGATCACGTAACGTATTTCCCTGACGTGATGCCAACCCTGGCTGAGCTGGCGGGTGTCGAGGCTCCTGGGGGCATCGACGGGATTTCGATCGTGCCGGCCCTGCTTGGCGAGTCCGCCGCCGGGCGCGGTCAAAGCGGCCACGATTGGCTTTACTGGGAGCTGGTCGATCAAAAAGGCGCCTCCACGAAGCGGGCTGCACGGCGGGGAGACTGGAAGTTTGCCCAAGGTAACATGGACGATCCGGTCGAACTCTACAACCTTGCCGACGATATCGGGGAGACCCGCAATCTAGCGGCGGAGAACCCCGATCTGATCGCCGAATTCGAACAGTATTACCGCGCGAACCGAACGCCAGCCCGGACGTTTCAAGAGATCCCGCCAGTCAGCATAGATGATTACGTCCGCTAGGAATGCCCACAGTAGAAGCCCAAAACCTGGTCAAATGTAAGTTTGGGTGTCAAGGAACAAGCAAGGGAGACTCATGCCAGGAGAGTACGTAAACTCGCTATTTGGATTAGATGGCCAGGTCGCGGTTGTGATCGGCGGCACCGGAGTGCTCGGCGGCGCTTTGTGCGAGGGGCTGGCTCAGGCGGGAGCCTTCGTTGTTGTCGCGGGCCGCTCACAAGAGCGCGGAGAGGCGCGGGCCGCGGCGATCCAGGGCCTGGGAGGCAAGGCCGGATTCACCGCCGTCGATGTTACCTCGCGGGCTTCGATTCAGGGGCTGCTCGACGCTACCCTCGCGGAGCAGAAGCGAGCCGACATCCTTGTCAACTGTGCCGGGGTCAACTCGGCGACATCCTACGAAGAGATCACCGATGCAGACTGGGGACGAGTGATTGACACCAATCTCACGGCGACGCATTGGGGCTGCCAGATCTTCGCGCCTCAGATGGCGTCGCAGCCCGAGGGAGGGTCGATCCTCAATATCGGCAGTGTGACTTCGCACCTGCCTTTATCGCGCGTTTTCGCGTATTCCGCGTCGAAGGCGG
>CAUYYU010000266.1:0-3517 GCA_963577415.1 Chloroflexota bacterium | reverse complement strand
TTGCTGCGGGCGGCCCATCACCGCCTGCTTCGCACACGGGCGTTCGTCGAATGGGAGGCGGTGACCTGCGCCTGCTGAACGGGCGCGCTCACCTCTGCGTCCAGGCGGGAAAACGCCCAGGGTTGGTCAAGTTGACAGTGCCCGTGCGGGTGTTCGCTGACGCGCGCCGGAGGGCCGCTGCTGCGGTCATGTACATGCCGGTCGCCGCGTAACAACACTTGATGACGGAAGCACCGCTCTACTCCGGCCAGGGGGCAACCGCGACGCGGTCCCCGCGCGCCGATCCGAGCCAGAGCTCGTCGCCAACCCGAACGGCGGTGGTAGACGCCACGAACCCTTCGATGGCGGGGTGCTCGAAGATCCGCGCGACTTCAAGCGTCTCCGGGTCGATCGTCGAGACGTTCGACGTCTCGAGCAACGGCTCGCGCGGATCGGTGATCGACTGGCCGTTCTTGTCGGTATGGCCCGCCGCGAACAGCACCGAGCCGTCCAGCGACATCCGCAGGTTGTCGGGCCGGAATCCCAGCTGGACGACGTCCCGCTGCACCGGCGTCTGATCGAGCGACACGCGCGTGAGCTTCTCCTCGCGCCACCCGGCGATGTACAGCCACCGGCCGTCCTTCGAGATCTCCAGGCCGTTCGGCGCCGAGTCCTCGGTGCCTGGTATCGGCAGCCACCCCGTGTCGGCCTTCCACGCCCACACGTTGCCCGTCCCCGCAACCGTGCCACCCGCGATGCCCCCCCCGGGCAGGGGAACCACGCCATTGAAACGAATCGTCGACAGGGCTGGGACGCATCCGACCCAGGTGAACTCCGGCGGCGTCGTCCCGGCGTCCACGTCGAACACCTCCACCGACTCCCGGGCGCCATGGTGGACGACATACAACGTGTGGACGGTGTCTGGGCCCGGTTGGAGATAGAGGCCGTGGGATCTGAATGCCTCCCGCTGCTCGGCGTCGAGCGGACCGGGACACGTCGGGTATGTCGTGGCGTCGAGCCGCTCGTTCGGCGCTGCCGTCGGAAACACTGCCGTCGCGGTCTTGTCGCGCACGCTGAGGAGCTGCAGCCGGCCGCCCTCGCGCATCCCCGCGGCAATGACCCACTCGTCACCCGGAAGAACGACGAGGTCTTCGGGACTGGCGAGGGCGCAGATGACCTGGACATCTCCGACCGGTTCGCAGGGGGCCACGCCGACAGGGGCAAAGCCAGGTCGCGTCTCGCTAGCCGCGGGAGCCGGCTCCGGTGCGGACTCCGGCGCGGGTGCGGACCCGCCGCAGCTCAGTGTGACCAGCGCGAACGAACCAAGTAATGTCAGTCTCAGAACTCTCATCGTCCCTCCTAGGGTATTGTCAGGTTAACTCGCCGCGCGGCACAATGCCGAGATGCACCCTCGTCGATCCCGCTACCTTCGGCATCGCTTTCCGCCTGACATCATCAGCCACGCCGTGTGGTTGTACCACAGATACAGCAGGATCTTCCAGTCCATCGCCGCTCCTGATCTTGGGTTCGTCTGGGACGTCCGTCAGTATCCTCGACACCGACTAGCGATCCAAGAACGGCACGGCGACGCCGAAACTGTTTGGGGAGAACATAGTTGGATTACTTGACCCTACGACCATGTGACACGAATGAGCGGCAGCGCGCATAGACCGACGGCCCCCCAAGTTGGTGTCGTCAAAGATGTTAGGACAGGCTGGCAGCGCGTGTGCGAGGCGCGCCGGATTTCCCGTGAGCCGCGATATAGCGGAGCAGGTGCAGACCCTATTCTGTCTGGCATCAACTTCGTGGGACCGATTGCTCGGACTCTCGGATTTGACGGCAAGTCTCGTCAGCGTCGCTCAGGCCAGGCCTCGGAATACCGGGCGATCTACGTCGGTAGTTCCTCACGCAACAAAAACTTCATCTCCGCGCTGATCGTGCTTCTAGCCTCGCGGCGGAGGGGGCATCGGCATGACATCATCTTTGTGAAGGCGTTTCGGGGAGCCGCTGGTTCGGGTATCTTCGTTCTTGCTAGATTCTGTTCGGTATTGATGCGTTTGCTTCGGGTGGGTATACACATCAGGTGTTCCGAGACGGGGTTCCTGAAGCAGACAGTTTACGAGGCACTGTCGAAGGCTCAATTCGTCGTCATTCCCTACTTCCGCGAGGGGATCCCTCGAATCATCGGCGAATGTTTCTATTTTGGTGCTGAGCCTCTGGTATGGAAACATCTGAGTTTTGCCGAATGTGAGGTCGGAGAACTTCTGCCGAGATATGGGATCCGCAGTCTGATTGCAGCCCTAGCCGAGGCACGGAATCCGTCAATCGATGAGGATACGCGGTATCGACGGTTGGCGTTCATAGAACCGTTTGAGCGCTTGCGAGCTCTCGCCGAGAGGTACGATCTGGATTGCAGCGATCCTGATGATGCCCTAGCGGTCGCTTTTTACGAGCGACTTACTCGGGACAGTGTGAAGTCTGCGTAACTGGTAATCCGGATGGGTCGGCTAATTACCCCTGGTGACATTGTTGAATGGGACGTTACCAATTGGTCGGTCGCGCTGCAGTACTGGAAAAGAAACAGCGTTCACAAACTGGCACTAGTCAAGGCACTAGAAATCGGCAGTCGGAATGGCGGGCTATCGCTGTGGTTAGCGCTGGGAGGAGCTAGAGTGTTATGCACGGATCTAGGTGCCCCAGCAGCGAAAGCCATTCAGAAACATAGGAGTTTCGGAGTAGCACATCGCATTGAATATGAGGCGCTCGATGCGACCGATATCCCATATGTTGACAGATTTGATTTGGTGCTTTTTAAGTCTGTATTAGGCGGCATCGGAAGATCTAACAGGATCGACAGACAAGAGAAAGCAATTCGTGAAATCCACAAATCGCTAAAGAAGGGCGGAGAGTTATGGTTTGCTGAGAACCTGATCGGGTCTCCGATCCATAGGTTCTTCCGGACTCGATGTATTCCATGGGGCAAGACGTGGAGGTACGTGAGCATTGAAGAGATGGATAGGTTTCTGTCTGTCTTTGCTGAAGTCAAATACACAACGGTGGGTTTCTTGGGTGCGTTCGGTCGCAACGGTCAAGGACAGGCGTTGCTGGGAAGCCTAGATCGACTCATTGTAGATAGATTGGTACCGGCGGCGTGGCGATACGTCGCTGTCGGCATTGCAAGAAAGTGAAGCCCTCGCGCGCAGGCCATGGCCGGCGCCGACAGGTGAAAGGTGAGGGAAAACGTGCAATCGCTGAATGATGGCGTCCAGAGCGGATCACCAGATGTAGGGCAAGCCGAGCAGGTCCGGAGCACACTGCAGGGGCAGGTAGTCACCTAGGCGGTCCCCACCCAGGGACTGCTGGCCTTGGAGCTCCCTGAATGGAGGGTGGATCGGGGGCTCTGATCGTGAGTCATTCGACAAGTCGAATCTCAATTTCGTCCGGTCTCGAATTGGCATCCGTGCGGCCGATATCGGCAAGCGTCGCCGCCAATGTGCGGCGCCTTGGGGTCGCTCACCACGTTGGCTTGCACACGGCC
>CAUYYU010000265.1:0-3518 GCA_963577415.1 Chloroflexota bacterium | reverse complement strand
GCCCACCTCGCCGTATCCGCCGGTTTGCTCGAGGCCGTCTGCCACGCCGCCGCGTCCCATTCGGGGGAAGGCGAGCTGGTGGTCCGCAGTCTGGAGAACACCATCGTTCGTCATGCCGATTACGCGTACTGGGAGATCCTGGGGATCGCGGGGAAACTGGATACCTGATCGGGGAGTGGTTCGACGAATTCGGAACCGGGCCTTTGTCGGGAAGAGACCGGTCGGATTGGGAGCGGGTTCCCGTATCATTGCCGGTGCGGGCAAGCTGGAAAATGCCGACTCTTAAGCAAGGAAATGGGAGGTCAACGTGGGTGCTAATGACCGTCTTCGCGAACTTAACCTAACGCTGCCGGAACCGGCCCGGCCGCTGGGGTCTTACGTGACCGCGGTGCGCACCGGCGACCTCCTGTTCACCGCCGGACATCTGCCGGCCTCGCTGAACGGCCGGCAGTGGCAGGGCAAAGTTGGCTCTGATTTCACCGTGGAGGAGGGAGCTGAAGCCGCTCGCCTCACCGGCCTGAATCTGCTGGCCACCGTGCGCGATGCGGTTGGGAATCTGGACAACGTAGGCAGGGTCGTCAAGCTGACCGGGTTCGTCGGCAGCGCCCCCGGATTCAATCAGCAGCCGGCCGTAATTAATGGCTGCTCCGATCTCTTTGCCGAGGTGTTCGGCGAGGCCGGGATCCATGCGCGCTCGGCGGTGGGCGTCAGCGAACTTCCACTGGACACGCCGGTGGAAATTGAGGCTATTTTCGAAGTCAAGTAACCGCCACCCGGGCTGGACCGGCCCAACCCCGTGGAAGGACGGGGCGGGACAATGAGAAATCTCAACTCCGCGCTTCCGTTTCTTCTTTTCTTCTTCTTCGTAATTATTTTCGTTGGCCGGCTTACCCAGATCCGTCCGTCCCAGGAGCTCACCGAGAACCTGAGCGCGGGTCGGGCCGCCGACAGCAAACGGGAGATTGTGAGGGCTACGGTGGTGGGATCTGAGGACGAAGTCCTAGTGGCCGGGCGCGGGACCGCCGATTTTCTAACGAACGGCGCCAGTGTGGCCGACCTACCCGAAACAGCTGACGAGATCGTCCTGGATGTTGATCCGCCCCTTACTGTAGACACGACCAGCGCGGCGCTGGTGGCGTTATCGTCGGCGGTCGTCGGGGGTAAGGAGCGAACGGTTGTGCGCGCCGGCGACGTGGTTACCGTCTTCAGCAGAAGGGGTGCCGCGGGGTTGCTACGGGCGGACATCATCTCGGCCCTGCCGCCGGCGGAGCTCTATAGGGACCGACTCTGCGCTGCCGTCCGGGTATTTGTCGGCGGGTTGGGAATGCTCGCAGCCTTCTTCATGCTGCCGCCCCTTGCACGTTTTCTACATCGCTTCGCTGGCGAAATCCGGCGCGATCGAGCCAGTCGTCACCGCCGCGCCGAACTCCGGGAGCGTGGCGAATGCCCGGCCTGCCAGCCGTCGGCCGCTCGCGGATTTATCGCCTGTGTCTAATGCGGTCGAGCGCTCGAACGCGGCCCACAGCTAAGAGAAATTCGTGAGTCATTGCAAGCATTGCATGAAGGCTCCGCTCTGCTCCTGTCGGCTATGGGCCCGGTGTCCGCGTCACTGCGGTTTCGTCGTCAGCACGGGATGAAACTCGAAATTCGATCCGCCGACGTATCTGTCGCCGATGTCCGGGCGGTAAGGCACGTATTGTCCCGGGTCGGCGCCCGGGTCGCCTGCGAACTGGGCCCGATATGGATAATCAACTTTGACGATACCGTCGGCCGGGCCGCGGCCGCCGCGCACGGTATTCTTCAGGAGGTTTATCGGTTGGACCCGGACTATTCCGTGGAGACGCGCCACCTGCCCTGAGTCCAGAAAGCACCGAAGCCCGCAACGGCACGGCCGTCGCGGGCTTCAGCTTTTTCGACAGTGAATCCGGCGACTCTCACCCTTCTTGTTCGGGAGGGATCCGCCGCTAGAGGTACTTGGCCTCCAGGGAGGATGCGCCGGATTCACTGCCTATACGTTCAGACATTGGACATCACCCCCTTTCATCACAAGTAGGCTAGCACGCGGATCGGGCCAGTATCAAAGAAATCGGTCTCGCGTAAACTGGGCCGGGGAGCTGACAGATAAACGGTCGATCCGCGGGCCGAGCACACCCGAAATTCAGGTCACGGCACCGCGTGCTGATCGGTTTGGTCACCCGCCGAAGCCTTCGCTAAATGTCCTCTTGCAGCCCTACGTTGATCTGCAGCTTGCCGAGGTCGGTCTTCAACGGCAGCGCCACCGTGGGCATCGTCATCGTAGATATGCGGGTCCTTTGCCCTCGATGATCGTGGGGGGCGAAAGGTCGCAGGTATAGCCGGCCTCCTCCAGCAATATGGCGGCCTAGCCGGTAATCATGTTACCGAGTTCGCCGATCGCGCTCCGCCCCAGATCGTCAAGTTCGGTTACCGGCTCGCCCATCATGGCCGAGAAGATGCCGATGGCCATTTCCATGCTCATCGAGTAGAGCACCACCCCTTTCACCTTTCCGGTTACCCCGATCAAGGCAGTCACATCCTGCGGACTGAGATTGTCGGTGGATAGGCTGAGCTGGCCGTCTCGTTCAACTTTGACGTTGGCTTCCTTGCTCAGCACCTCATTGGCGGCGGTGATCAATGGGTTTATTAATTGCGCCTTCATGTTTGTGTTTAGCTCCATCGGCGGTGCGGCTCCAAGTCCGTCGAAAATACTGAGGCTCCCTGATATTCAACGTTCAGTATCCTTTGCGTATTCGTTTGGGACTGTAACCGAGGCCACAGCTTAGTGGCTGTCCGAGCAAACTGGCCGCGTCCCTGAGCCATTTGGTAACTGGAGATTAATTGCCCGATATCGACAACTATGTTGTCTGGGATCTGGAGACTTTGAGATTGAGCTGGGAGGTTCCCGGTCGCTGGAACAACCCGGCCGGATTCGGCCTGAGCGTTGCCGTGACTCAGGATCGTCTCGGCTCCGTGCAAGCGTGGGTAGAAGGCGAGGCCAACGAGCTCATCGAATATTTGAGCGGCTTCGAAATGGTTGTGGGGTTCAATTCCCGCCGATTCGATAACAAAGTTCTCGGTGCCTACGGGGATGTCACAACGATAAATATGCATACCGTGGACTTACTGGAAGATATCTCCGCCGCCTGCGGACGTCCCAACTGTGTATCCCTAGATCGGCTCGCCGAATCCTTGTTTGGCGAGACCAAACTGCTCGATGATCCCACCGATGCCGTCCGCATGTGGCGCACCGGACGTCCAGAGGACCGCGAGTATGTGGTCCGTTATTGTCAGCAGGATGTCGATCTCACATGCCGCGCGTTCGAATTCGGCCGCCGCAATGGATTCGTGATCGTCCCGGTTCTGGACACCTTCTGGAACGAGCTGCCGCTGGTCGCCCGGGTGCCGATCGATTGGGGCGACGAACCGGCTCGTCCACTCGTGCAACCGGAACCTCTGGACCTGTAGTCGCCGTGAGCCCTGCCAGGCATCGCGCCGTGGGC
>CAUYYU010000264.1:0-3519 GCA_963577415.1 Chloroflexota bacterium | reverse complement strand
GTGATCGTTATCTTTTGCTCCTTGCCGGTACCCAGATCCTTGGCCTTCACACTCACGATGCCATTCACATCGATATCGAACGTGACCTCCACCTGCGGCACCCCTCGCGGCGCCGGCGGGATTCCTTCCAGCCGAAACCGTCCCAACGTCATATTGTCCGAGGCCATCGGCCGCTCACCCTGCAAGACATGAATATCCACCGCCGACTGGCCATCCTCCGCCGTCGAAAACACCTCCGACTTGCTCGTCGGAATCGTCGTGTTGCGCTCGATCAGCGCGGTCATCACGCTCCCCATCGTCTCCACTCCCAGCGACAACGGCGTCACGTCCAGCAGCACCACGTCGCTCACTTCACCCGTTATCACCCCCGCCTGCACCGCCGCCCCCACCGCCACCACCTCGTCCGGGTTCACCGTTCGATTCGGCTCCTTCCCCGTCAGTCGCTTCACCAGCTCCTGCACCGCCGGAATGCGCGTCGAACCGCCCACCAGCACCACCTGGTCCAGCTGCTCCGCCGTGATCCCCGCGTCCTTCAACGCCGTGTGCAGCGGCCCCACCATGCGATCGTTCAGCTCCACCGTCAGCTCTTCAAATTTCGCCCGCGACAGCGACATCGTCAGGTGCTTCGGCCCCGCCTGGTCCGCCGTCACAAACGGCAGATTGATATCCGTCTGCGGCGTCGAGGACAGTTCGATCTTCGCCTTCTCCGCGGCCTCCATCAGGCGCTGCAGCGCCTGCTTGTCCTTACGCAGATCGATCCCCTGTTCCTTTAAGAACTCCTCGGCCATGTAATTCACGATGCGGTGGTCATAGTCGTCCCCGCCCAGGTGCGTATCACCGTTCGTCGCCTTGACCTCAAACACCCCTTCCCCGACCTCCAGGATCGACACGTCAAACGTGCCCCCACCCAGGTCCCACACCAGAATCGTCTCCGAGTTCTTGTTCTCCAGCCCGTACGCCAGGCTCGCCGCCGTCGGCTCGTTGATGATCCGCAGCACTTCCAGTCCCGCGATCGCCCCCGCGTTCTTGGTCGCCTGTCGCTGCGCGTCGTTGAAGTACGCCGGCACCGTGATCACCGCCTGCTTCACTTCCTCATCCAGAAAAATCTCCGCGTCCGACTTCAGCTTCTGCAACACCATCGCCGAGATTTCCTCTGGCGTCAGATCCTGCTTCAACTCCGGAATGCGAATCCGGGCCTCTTCGCCCGGCCCTTCCACTACCGCAAACGACGCCGCCTGCTCCTCACTCTCAACCTCGTCGTGCCGGCGCCCGATGAAGCGCTTCGCCGAGTAGATCGTATTCTCCGGATTCAACACCGCCTGCCGGCGCGCCAGCTGGCCCACCAGCCGTTCGCCGCCCTTCGTGAACGCCACCACCGACGGCGTCAGCCGCGAGCCTTCCGCGTTCGTGATCACCGTCGGCGTCCCCGCCTCCATCACCGCCACCACCGAGTTCGTCGTGCCCAGGTCGATTCCAACAACTTTCGCCATGTCTTAATTCCCTTTCGTTTAAGCCAGTACCGACTGGCCGGGCATCGCCTTGTGCGCTCGTAATTCACCGAGCGGGATAGCCTTGGCCAGCACTTGATCCATGTGATCGACTAATTCAAATCGCATATCCGTCTTTATTTCTCTCGGAATATCGTCAAGGTCCGGCTTGTTGTCCATCGGCAATATCACCTCGTGGATGCCCGCCCGATGCGCCGCCAGCACCTTTTCCTTCAGCCCCCCGATCGGCAGCACGTTCCCTCGCAGCGTCACCTCCCCCGTCATCGCCACGTCCCCCCTCACCGGCGCTCCCAGCAGCGCCGACACCAATGCCGTGCTCATCGCTATTCCCGCCGACGGCCCGTCCTTGGGCGTCGCCCCCGCCGGCACATGCAGGTGGATTCTGCTCCGCGCAAACGCGTTCGGCTGCACTCCCAGCTCCTGCGCCGCCGAACGGGCGAACGAAAGCGCTGCCCGCGCCGACTCACTCATCACTCGACCCAGATTCCCCGTATGCACGAAAGCCGCCTTCCCCTCCATCCACGCCGCCTCCACCTGCAGCAACTCTCCTCCATACGGCGTCACCGCCAGCCCGTTTACCAGCCCCACCGTATCCTCCCTCAGCTCCTCCTCCGGCATGTGTAGCGGCGGCCCCAACATATCGTCCAGGTCCTCCGCCGTAATCGTCACCGTCTTCCTGTCGCCATCGGCTATCCACCGCGCCGCCTTCCGGCACAACGCCGCCAGCATTCTCTCCAGATTCCTCACTCCGGCCTCACGCGTGTAATTCACGATCAACGCCCTCAGCGCCGGCTCCGTCACCTTTATCTGCTTTTCCTTCAGGCCATGCTCGCGCCGCTGCCGCACCTCCAGGTAACCGCGCGCGATCGACTTCTTTTCCCCCTCCGTGTACCCCGACAGGTGGATGATCTCCAGCCGGTCCCGCAACGTCGGCGGAATCGCCCCCGCGTCGTTCGCCGTAAGCACGAACATCACCTGCGACAGGTCGTATCCCACCTCTATGTAATGATCCGAGAAACTGTGATTGTGCTCCAGGTCCAGCACCTCCAGCAGGGCCGACGAGGGATCGCCCCGGAAGTCACGCCCAATCTTGTCCACCTCATCCAGCACGAACACCGGATTCGTTGTGCCCGCCAGGCGCATTCCCTGGATGATCCTCCCCGGCAAAGCCCCCACGTACGTGCGCCGGTGCCCACGTATCTCCGCCTCGTCTCGCACCCCTCCCAGCGATATCCGCACGAATTCCCGGCCCAGCGCCTTGGCGATCGATTGGCCAAGGCTCGTCTTTCCCACCCCCGGCGGCCCCGATAGACACAACACCGGGCTTCGCAACGTCTTCGACAGGCTGCGCACCGCCAAGTATTCGAGCACCCGCTCCTTCACTTTTTCCAGCCCAAAGTGGTTGGCGTCCAGCGCCCTTTGCGCTTTGCGTATCGATACCTTCTGCCGGCGACCTTCCCCCCAGGGCAGGTCCAGCAGCCAGTCCACGTAGTTTCGAATCACCGCGATCTCCGGCGACGCCGGCGGCGTCGCATCCAGTCGATCGACTTCCTTCTCTGCCTTCTCACGCACCTCGTCCGGCATGTCCGATTCCGCGATCCGCCCCCGCAGTTCTTCCACGTCCTCCGTCTGGTGACTCGCGATCCCCAGCTCCCGCTGAATCGTGCGCAGCTGCTCCCGCAGATAGAAGTCTCGCTGCACCTTCTCGATCCCGTCCTGAATCTTCGCCTGGATTCGATCCCTCACGTCCAGTACATGGATTTGCTCTGAAAGGTGCAGGCTAGCCTGGTACAAACGCTTATACGTGTCGACCGTCTCCAGGATTTCCTGCTGCTGCTCCAGTTCCATCCCCGCGTGCGCCGCCACCAGGTCCGCCAGCCAATCCGCGTCGGTGATCCGCCGCGCCAGCGACACGATCTCTCCCGGAAGCCCGTTCCCCTTCTCCGCGAATTCCTGCACCTGCCTGGCCACCGCCCGGCGCAACGCCTCCAGCTCAACCCCTTCCTTCACC
>CAUYYU010000263.1:0-3530 GCA_963577415.1 Chloroflexota bacterium | reverse complement strand
AGAATGAAACCGGCGATCGCCAGTTGAGGTGGCGTCTGCCTTCGGGATCGCCCGAGCCCGGTGGGACTTGCCCGAGAACGAATCGCTGAAACTCCACCGCACCGCTGACCAGTATCTGCGACTGAAGAACGAATATCCTCGCGACCCTGGCCCGAGCGACGCTCCATGCCGCTACCACCGAAACTCGCTTGCCCGGCTCGACGCCGTATTGATGGGGACTGCACGACCGATACCGCCGCGCCGCCTGACGGCATCCAGCACCGATGAGCCCGCTAGGTGTCGGCCGCAAGACCTGCCGCTGGGCGAGCGGTGCTCGCCATCGGACGCCAGAACATCAAGGCATGTCCCCAAAAAAAGTCTCCCGCTTTGCGAGTGCGCGGAGGCTAGCACGCTCCCTCGCCGAGGCCGGTAACCGCGGCGACGTAGCCCCTGTACGATCCGTGACCGGCGGAGCCAGAGGTGCGGTGTGTCGATGTGAAACCAATAGCCGGACTCGCGCATAATCGGGCTCGTGTCTATCACAGCGAACGGCGGGACTTTGACATGTGGGCAGCGTATTCGGAAGACCAGCGATTCAAGAATGTGGGGAATCAAAGGCAGCTATTCATAGACGACGACGTCGTGGCGGCGGTGAAGAACGTGACCCGGCGGCAGCACACGCCGAAGAAACACGAGAGCAATCCGCTGATCAAGCGGGACCAGCCATGGGAGGTGAATCCGTACTTCCGCACGAGCTGTTTCAGCGTTATCAGGGACGATGCCGACGGACTCTTCAAATGCTGGTACCAGGACTTCTACACCTACGGGACGGTCGCGAAGGACGACTACGACCTGCAGAGCCTGCGGGCGCGAATCTACTATGCGGAGTCGGAGGACGGGCTGAGCTGGACGAAGCCGGCGACGGGGGTGTTTGAGATCGACGGCCGGGACACGAACACGGTGTTTGGTCATCCGCCGTACCGGGAGGTCATCTGCCCGAACATCTTCCTGGACGAGCGTGACCCGGACCCGGCGCGGCGATTCAAGATGGTGTATCTGTATCACGACGAAAAGGTAACGAATCCGAAGAAGGCTTACGCGGGTCAGGTGAGCGGCGGGCTGTGCATGGCGGAATCGCCGGACGGTATTCACTGGACGCCGTTCGCGGGGAATCCGATCATTCCAGGCTGGTTTTCGGACGTGGAGATCATGTCGTGGGACCCCATCGATGAGAAGTATGTGCTGTGGGGGCGGTATGGTGGGATGGCGGGCGAGAGCGATCACCCGGCGATGGATAACTGGTTTGGCCCGGTGTGGCCGGCGCGACCGGAGGGGACGTGGGGGGTGCGAAGGCGGATCTATCGCACGGAGAGCCGCGACCTGATCCAGTGGAGCGACCCCGAACTGGTGTGGGATCCGGCGGCGGAGGCGAACGTGGATGATGGCTACTACGGGTTTGTGCACTGGCGCGCCGGGGAGATGCACCTGGGTCTACTGGATGTGTTGCACCAGGTGGACAACACGATGGACATGTACCTGCACCACGGGCGCGATGGCCGGAATTGGAATCGCTTCCTGGAGCACCGGCCGTTCATGCCCCACGGGGGGCAGGGAAGCTTTGACGAGTTCGGGGTCGAGACGACCTGCCGGCCGATTGATGTCGGGGACGAGCTCTGGTTCTACTACGGCGGGATGAAGGTGCATCACGACTGGTGGGTGATAGGCAATAGCGAAGAGCTGGACGTGCCGGAAGCAGTCGACCCGACGATGGGGATGGACGGGCATCACCTGGCGCTGGCGACGCTGCGGCGGGACGGCTACGTCTCGTTTGGCGCCACGGTGAGAGAAGGCTGGGTGGAGACCAAGCCGGTCTACTCGACCCATCCGCACATTTATATAAACGGCAAATGCCAGCCCAACGGGTACATCAAGGTCGAGATCATGGACACCTTCAACAACGTCTGAGATGGGTTCTCGCACGAGGATTGCCGGCCGTTCACCGGAGATGAAATCCATCACCGCGTTTCGTGGGCCGGCGGGGACACGGTGGATGAGATTCCGGGCGGGGTGAAGCTGCGTATCTACGTGAAGAACGCGGAGCTTTACGGGTTTCAGTTCGGGGACGAGTGAGGCTCGGTGTGGGGTTGTTGGTCTAGCCGGAGGTTGAAGCGTCGGAGCCGTTCTCCATGAGGTAGAGCACGCGCCGGGAGTTGGGGATCGGCTCGCGGCGGCGGATGGTGAAGGCCGCGCCGAGGGCGGCCTCGAACGCTTCCACGGTGTAGTCCGGAAAGTCGTGATTGCGCATGGAAAGCAGCCGCGCGGCCATGGGGTCGTCGGCCGGGACGAACTCGACGATCAGGTGGCGGGTGAGGCCAGCGAAGAACGCCGCGATTCCGGTGAACGGGACGTTGTTGGAAATGGCCAGGTGGTGGGTGAGGGCGAGGGCGATGACGGTCTGGGCCGGGCCGCGCTCCAGCAGCGACCGGCGCTCGGCGTTGACCCAGCCGGTGGACGGCGTGGGGTTGGTGAGGTCGGCGACGAGGGGGAAGAGGCCGGATTCGCCGTCGCGGGTCATTTGCCGATAGTTGATCTCGACGGCGCCGGGATCGAAATCGAGGGAGACGACGGAGTCGCCCCGGGCCAGGGCAATGCGGCTGAATTCGCCGGTGTTGGCGCCCAGGTCCCAAACAGGGCCGGGGTCGAGCCCGGCCAGCATCGCGACGACGAGCTTCTTCTTCTGCTCGAGGGCGGTGCCGGTGTAGCTGTCCCGTTGGTAGTAATCGGCCCAGTCCGAGCCGCCGGGATTCCAGCGGAGCTTGCGCACGGTGGACCGCAGGCTGCCGATGAGGGCGAGCAGCTTACGCAGGTTCATCCGCCCCCGCAGGGACTCGCGGTTGGTGACGTGGTGCATATGGCGGCGCTGGCCGCGGGCGTGGAGGTGGAGGTGCATGAAGAGGCCCGGGTTGAGCCGAGATCGGAAAGGGAGAAGCCGGACGGCCAGGTCGAGGGGGACGCCGTCGAGGATGGCGAGGAGGAGCTGTCCGAGGCGGATGTCGGTCCGGGACATGAGCGCCAGCGGGGCCAGGAAATGCTGGCAGAACTGGCGGTAGGCGACCCAGGGAAAGCCCTCTTCATAGGGCTCGAACGAGAGGGTGTCAATGAGGGCCGGGCGGCCGTCGATTAGCTGGATATTGCCGGCGTTGGCGTCCTTAAGCGACATCCCGAGGGCGAGCGCGGCCTCCTGGATGTCGAGAGTGGCGAGGGCGGAATCCTGGAGCTGCGAGAAGCACCACTCGAAGGGATAGCCGATGAATTCAACTCGCCGGGGCCGGATGATCTTGTAGGCGCGGGAATCGCTGGCGAGGTCGATGTCGGCTTCGTCGTGCCGGACGAGCAGGCCGCGCTCGGTGAGGTGCTCGTAGAGCCCGGAGCCCATCAGGAGATCGTAGGCCGGCCGGTACGAGGTGTTTACCTGCCGGTAGAGCTCGCCGTCACGGCGAAAGACGAATCCTGCGGGATCGCGAAAGGACCCAGGGTCGGTGCCGGGTCTA
>CAUYYU010000262.1:0-3543 GCA_963577415.1 Chloroflexota bacterium | reverse complement strand
GCAAGTCGACCAGTTCCACCGCGACGGCTTTCTTAATGCCGGCATGGTCTTGACCGAGGAGGAAGTCACGGAACTCTCGGATGCCCTGGCGGCGGTGATCGAGCGTGGACCGGAGGGGTTCACCGAGTCGGAACCGCGGCCTGTTCTCTACCGGGACATGGGGGCGGGCTACGATGCCGACGGAGGGCTGGTGTCGAAGAATCCCAACTACCAGATCGTAAATATCTGGGAGTGCTCACCGCCGTTTGAGCGGTTGATTCGCCATCCGTTGATTCTCCGCGCCATTACTCAGCTGACCGGATTCGGGGATTTGCAGGTATGGCACGACCAGGTTCAGTACAAGCCGGCACAGACCGGTGGGGCTACGGCGTGGCACCAGGACGCGCCGCTCTGGCCCTCCATCGAGCCGATGACGCCGGTGAGCGCCTGGATTCCGCTCGACACCGCCGATGTCGAAAACGGTTGCATGTGGATGGTGCCCGGGTCGCACCGGTGGGGCGACCAGATCGAATTTCTGGGCCAGGCCACGGAACTCAAGACCCGGGATGAATTCTCGAACCTGCCGCCGTTTACCCCGCCGGTCGACGCGCTCATCCAGACCGTAACGACGCGGCCTTGCCCCGTCCAGCGCGGCGAGGTGCATTTCCACCACTCGTTGACCTGGCACGGATCGCCATTCAACCAGTCCGACCGCCCCCGCCAGGCCCTTGCAATCCATTACATGACCAGCGAAGCAGTCTTCACCGGTCGCGATCACGTCATGTGCCAATTCATCTCGTTGGAAGTCGGACAGCGGATGGTCGACGCCGGTGAACATTTTCCCGTCGTCTGCCGCGACGGCGAACCGGTTGATTAAAGGGGCCGATTTGTGAAGAGCGTCCATCTCAAATGCAGTCTATTTCTGTTGTGCGCGTGCCTATCGCGCGGCTGTGCGCACACGGATGTCGCGTCCAGGCATCCGGGCGATCCTGAAACGATCAGGATCATGGCTTTCGGCGGGATCCCCGGCACTGGGGGTCAGCCCGCTCCCGCTGATCTGACCGGCAACTACGCCCGGGTGGATCGGCTGCCGATACAGGCATTCAACTTCAATCTTACAAACAAGAAGGGATATTTCACGGATCAGTGCATGTCCACCGGTGTCACCTATACGCAGGACGATCTGAGCGAAGACGTTCGGTTAATGAAGAGCTTCGAATTCAAGAGCGGCATGCAGTTCTTCACCCGCATCAACATCGCGGCGGAGCTTCGGACGGATTGGTTCGACGACGCCGGGTGGGACACGATCCTGGGCAATATCCGCCTGGCCTCCCGGGCTTCCGCCGAAGCGGGCGCGATCGGATTCCTCCTGGACAACGAGCAATACAACGTTCAGCCGTTCAATTACACGGCCCAGGCCGACCGGATCGCCAGGTCGTTCGCGCAATACCAGGCCCAGACCCGCCAGCGCGGACGGCAGTTCGCGCAGGCCCTCTGTTCCCATGTTCCACGCCCCATCTTCGTGTTCACCTTCGGCAACTCACACATCGCCAAGGAGAATTGGAAGAAAGAACACCTGGACATGTATCACATGGGGCTCTGGCCCGCCTTCATCGACGGCATGATGGATGCGACGGCGGATGCGGAATTCATCGACGGCCATGAGGACTACAGCGCCGAGAGCTTCGAAGATTTCCGGGAGCTGCGCCGGCTGATCAAGGAGGAAAGCGCCCGCTACTCCGGCGACCCGGCCCGGTACGACAAGCGAATCCGCGCCGCCTTCTCCTTCTGGCTGAAGGCAACCGACGGTATCGAGATGGACCTGGACTCAACGGATTTCTCGAGGAACCGGCACAGCCCCGAGGCATTCGAGCACGCGATTCATTACGCGATGCTCAACAGCGATGGCTGGATCTGGCTTTATTCGGTGCCCTGGCTGGAACTGCCGCAGGAGTATCTGGACGCCGTGTCCGCCGCCCGAAAGCCGCACCGCCTCGACTACGATTTCACACCGGCGGGATCAGCAACACCGGCTCCGGCAACACCGCCGGACCAGATAGGATTGACCATCAGCGCCAGGAACCGGGCGGACGTCGACGATGCCATCGTCTTCGCCGCGATCCGAAAGGTGTACCAGGAAGTCTACGATTTCCCGAAGGCATGGAAATTCCGGTTTGACCCGGGGGACATTGGCCAGAAAAAGCGATGGTACCATGGGTACGATCCGGACGACTGGATCGACATCGAGATCGGCGATTGGTACGGCCATCAGCTCGACAGTCAGTACTCGGGTTATGTCTGGTATCGCACCACCTTCGATGCACCTGAAGACTGGACGGGCAAGCAGCTTTGGCTTGCTTTCGGCGCGGTGGACGAGCAGGCATGGATCTGGTTGAACGGCAGAAAGGCCGGCGAGAGCACCGCCGGTCCCTCCGCGTGGAACAGCGCGTTCGAGATCGATATCACGGACTGGGTGCGCGCAGGCGAACCCAATGAACTGGCCGTGCGGGTCCACAACAAGGTCGGGCCCGGCGGCATCTGGAAATCTGTCAAAATTTTCGCCGGGAAAGAAGAAATGTAGCGGAAGTTGTGGGCGCGTAGCATCCGGCGGGCAACGGATTGCGCGAAACCTTCGACTGGCTTAGCCCGCCTCAACCCTTGGCGAGTTCCACCCGCCGTCTCAACCGTGGCAGTCGCCCGTCGATGATCAGGCCGGCCAAGGCGTCTGCGTTGTGGTCGATTCGCTCGAGGGATTGGGCGCTGAAGAGCTCGATCCACTCGCCGGGCACGTTCGCCGCGCCGCGCAAGGTGCCGGCGAGCATCGCTGCCCGGCCGGCGATGGTGTCGGAGTCGCGACCGATGTTGGTGCCGCCGATGGCCGCCTGCCGGACGTCGCCGCCGGCGATCTTGAGCATCGCGAGCGCAAGTCCCAGCACTTCCAGTGGGTCGATCATGTGATAGAAAAGGCACCGTCCGTAGAGTTCCTCCCGGGCTGCCATTACATCGTCGTAGCGGTCCGCAATTTCCAAACAGGTTTCGAGGTAGTCGCGGCAGCTTTTGAACGCGCGTCGATCGAACGTCCGGAGCGGCGTATCGGGCGCCGCGGCAAGGGCGGTCTCGCACACGCTCTCGACCGTGGCCTCGGGCCGGAATGCATCGGCAACCGTGGCGACCAGAATGCAGGCCGCGGTCACATCGAGACCCCGCTGATACAGGTGCGAAATCGCGGTGGCATCGATGACGGCGGATTCCGGGTCCGCGATGTGATACAGGCCGACCGGTTCCATGGACATGACGGTGGATCCGGTGACGATGCTCCAGTGGCCGAGGACCCGGGGATCCGCGCCCTGCCGGACCAGGTCGTAGGCATGCCCCATGCAGAAGCAGTAAAAACCGTCGCGATTCAGTCGCGCCTCCCAGGTGCGGGCGAGGTCGCGGGCCATGACCGGTCCGCCCCCCGCCGCCAGGTAAGTCTCGACCAGGTGCATCGCGGCCTGGTTGTCGTCCTGCAGTTCAAGTTGTGAGGGGTCCAGCACCGTGGTAATTCCGTCTGGATACTGTGCG
>CAUYYU010000261.1:0-3556 GCA_963577415.1 Chloroflexota bacterium | reverse complement strand
GCGCCGGCGGCGGCGATCCTGCACTCGGCGCACCGGCATCTGGAGACGATGACGCTGAGTCGGGAACAGGAGCAGTTCAAACGGCTGGTATCGCACGAATACGCGCGGATGGTCTATGACGGCCTGTGGTTTTCGGGTCTGCATCGGGAGCTGTCCGCCTATGTGCAGGTGAACCAGGCGAACGTGAACGGGAAGGTGCGGATGAAGCTGTTCAAGGGGCGGTGCATGGTGGCGGGACGAAAATCGGACGAGTCGCTATACCGGGAAGAACTGGCGACGTACGGCAAGAACGATACTTTTGACCATGAGGCGGCGGTCGGCTTCATCAAGCTGCACGGGTTGAGTCAGCAGACGCAGGCACGGCTGCAACTGGGGGCGGCGGGGCCGACGCCGGTGCTGCCAAAACCCGACTCCGGCGATTTGGAATGACGCTCTGGGCCGGCCGCTTCGGGGCGGAAGGGGGAACGGACGCCATGGGCTTTACGGCGTCGTTCGCGTTCGATAGAAGGTTCTTTGCCGAGGACATCGCGGCGAGCATCGCCCACGCGGAGATGCTGGGGCTGAATAAGATAATAAAGCCGCCGGAGGCAAAGGAACTGGTGGCGGGGCTGGAGCGCCTGCGGAAACGGGTGGCCGAGCAGGGATTTCCCGAGAGCGCGGAGGACGAGGACGTGTTTTCGTTCGTGGAGCGCGAACTGTTCGCGGACGTGGGCGCGGTGGCGGGCAAACTGCACACGGCCCGCAGCCGAAACGACCAGGTGGCCACGGATTTTCGCCTTTACGTGCGAGCGGCGTGCCGGCGACTGCTGGACGCCGAGTTGGCGCTGCGGCAATCCATCGTGACGCTGGCGGAAGCGAATGGGGACGTGCTCACCGCGGGACTGACACATTTACAGGTGGCGCAGCCAGTGCTGCTGGGACATCATCTGCTGGCCTGGGAACGCATGTTCGCGCGGGACGCGGAGCTGGTGGAGACGGCGTATCGGGTCGCGGACGTACTGCCGCTGGGGGCGGGGGCGATGGCCGGTGTGTCGTATCCGATAGATCCCAAATACGTGGCGGAACGGCTCGGATTCGCTCGACTGAGCGAAAACAGCATGGACGCGGTGTCGGATCGGGATTTTGTTTCGACCTATCTGTTCGCGGCCGCCATAACCGGAAACCATCTGTCGCGGGTCGCGGAGGAGATCTGTCTCTGGAACTCGACCCAGTTTGGTCTAATTACCATTGCGGACAGCTATGCCACCGGCAGCAGCATCATGCCGCAAAAAAAGAACCCGGACGTGGCGGAACTGGCACGAGGGAAAGCCGGCCGCCTGCTGGGCACGCTTGCCGGGTTCATGGCGACGACCAAAGGACTGCCACTCACGTACAACCTGGACTTGCAGGAAGATAAGGAAGCGGTGTTTACGGCGGAGGACGCGATCCTGCCGGCGCTGCACACGATGGCGGGCCTGATCGCGTCGGTCACGATTCACCCGGACCGGATGCGGACGTTGGCGGCGAGCGGAAATTCCGCCGCGACCGACCTGGCCGACTATCTGGTCCAAAAACGCAACGTGGCGTTTCGCGAGGCGCATGAAATCGTGGCGGCGCTGGTCCGCGACTGCAAAACGAATGACATTGAACTCGCGGACGTCGACCTCGCCGGGTTGCAGGCGGCGTCGAAGCTATTTACGAAAGACGCCCTGGAAGTGCTCGATCCAGCCTGGTCGGTGAATGCGCGGACCTCCCCTGGAGGAACCGCGCCGGATCGAGTGGCGGCGGCGCTGGCGGCGGCACGCGACCAACTTAATGCGGCGGCGCACGACTGGGCGGACAGGCCGCCGCCGCTGCCCTGAATCAGGGTCGTGGCAACCGTCGGCGCATCGATATCGCCCGGACAGCCGTGAAAACCGCGTGAAACCCCCAATTTCCGTAACTATGCGGTCGCCAGTTGCTTCCTATGGCATTAGCGATATTGCGAAATTTATAACTATTTTTTTACTCTTTCTATACTTCTATCCTATGATCGCTGGCTGAGGCGGTATTTGGAGATAGAATTGGAAGAGATCGCGCCGAGGGATCTATTGCGAGGATCGAATTTGAACAGTCCCTTGCCGGGAGGGCGATTGGCAGCGAACGCAGAGGTCACCGATCTGACGGTGGTGGTGCCCGCCTATAACGAAGAGGAACGCCTCCCGGACACATTGGCGGAGCTGGGCGATTTCTTTGACGAGGGCCCCGGGGATGTCGAGCTGATCCTAGTGGACGACGGCAGCACGGATTCCACTCTGGAAATCATGCGGGACTGGTGCGCCGCACGGGAATACGCGCGGGAGATCGAGATCGAGCATGCTGGCAAAGCGCACGCCGTGCGGGCCGGGGTAGCGGAGGCGCAACGAGGCCGGGTGTTATTCATGGACGCCGATCTGGCGGTGCCGCTAACAGAGATACGGAAACTGATCTCGGCCTTGAATGAAGGAGCGGAGGTGGCGATCGGCTCACGCGAACTGGCCGGCGGTCTTAGGGAGGGGGAGTCATTCGCGCGACATTTTCGCGGCCGGCTATTCAACTGGCTGGTCGCATTGCTGGTGGTGCGGGGAATATGGGATACACAGTGTGGCTTCAAAGCATTCGAGACACTCGTGGCTCGCCACATATTCGCGGAGAGCCGTTTATACAACCAGCCTCCCACTCGTCTCAGCGGTCCAAGGGTCACGGCGTTTGATGTGGAACTCTTATTCCTGGCGAGGCGACTTCAGTACACCATTGCACAGGTGGGGGTGAACTGGCGGCACGTGCCAAACAGCAAGGTCGATCCGATTCGGGATCCGCTGCAAATGGCACTGGAGGTCGTCCGTATCCGGCTGAACGCCCTACTGGGACGATATCCGTGAGACCGGGCTGACGATGCGGATCGCGATCTACGACGCCTGGCTTGACACGCTTGGCGGCGGTGAGAGGCACATTCTGGCGCTGGCCGCGGCCCTTTCCAGGGAGCATGACGTCGATTTCTACAGTCATTCCCACATCGACCGAGCATTGATTGCTAACCTGCTAAATGCCGCACCAGATAAGCTTACCTTCTGCTACACACCCCAACTGCCCGATCTCCAACTATTTAATATCCTTCAATCATATGATCTTTTTATAAACGCGACTCATGACAGCGTCTTGCCGAACCCGAGTCCGAAGGGTTTGCGATTCCTGTTCTTCCCGCCTCCGCCACCGCCCCGAGCGCCGGCCGTTTTGTCCAGAATCGCGGCGCCGCTCCGGCGGGTGGCAGGCCTGCCGGAGTTCGGACGCGGCTTTTACGGGCCGGAGAGGGTGGGCGGCGGCTGGTATCGGGCCACGACGGAGGAGGCGGAACTGGTGATTCCGGGCGGGGAAGGTCGCTCGTTGCGGTTGATGGCCGGGAACGCCGGGTACGACCTGGCCGGTAAACCGCTGGCGATTCTGCAAGGGGACCGGGTTCTGCACGAGACTACGATTCCGCCGACCGGTGGAGATTTCGTGCCGGTGGGGCCGGTTCAGCTGGCCGCGGACGACGGACCGGTGGTGGTGACGATCAAGA
>CAUYYU010000260.1:0-3559 GCA_963577415.1 Chloroflexota bacterium | reverse complement strand
GCCGTTTCGCTCTTCTACCAAGGCATGGTGATCGCCGGTTTCGGCTTCCTCGCCATGCTGCTGATGAGCAAATACTTCTTCCCGTCCCGTATCAGTGCGATCTCCCTTACCCAGCCCGTCACCGGAATACTCCTTGCATGGCTGATCCTGGACGAAGAGCCGAGCGAGCTTTTGTGGGTGGGTGGCATCCTTGTCATGGCGGGCGCGCTCCTCGCACAGAGGCGCAGTTCACCGGCGAAACGGGTTCGTTCTGCGCCACCGCTGAATCGTCCGTCCTCCGACGGAGACGCGTAGGCGAAATTGGCGGACATCAAACGTAGGCCTCTGACTCCGCGCGCCGGTGCGTTTGCCGTGATCCTCGGCATGTTCTGGAGCGGCAACTCCATCGCCATTAAAGCGGGGCTTGATTACGCCGGCCCGCTCCGTATCGGGTGGATGCGTTTCGTCGCGGGCGCGCTCGTGACGCTTGTATGGGCGATCTACACAAAGGCGGACCTCCGGATTCACCGGAAAGAGTACAGACCGCTGTTATTGCTCGGGTTGTTGTTCACGTTGCAGCTCGTGTTCATGAACCTCGGCATCAAGTACACCACCGCGGGCCACGCCCTCTCATTGAACGTGACCACGTCCATCTGGACGGTCTTACTGGCCCATTTTTTCATCGCCGGAGATCGCCTCGAAAAAGGACGTTTTCTTGGAATCCTTGTCGCATACGCCGGCATCATCGTTATCTCCCTGGACGGCTTACGTTCCGGCGTGGACAGAGACATACTGCTAGGTGATGGACTGTCGTTGATCTCGGCATTTCTTCTCGCAGCCCGGCAGATCTTTGCCGCCCGGCTCGTCGAGGGGATCGACCCCAGCAAACTATTACTGACGCAGTTCCTCATGGGAACGGTCTTCTTCATAGCAATGAGCGCCGCCTTCGAATCTGAGGCGTGGTCATGGGCGTGGCAGTTGTGGACCTCTCTCGTCTATCAGGGAATAGTGATCGCCGGGTTCGGTTTCATCGCCAGCCTGTGGTTGATCTCACGCTACTTCCCGTCTCGTCTGGCCGCCCTCGGGCTGATATCACCGATCAGCGGGATCCTGCTTGCATGGGCCATCCTTGGCGAAACGCCGACCTCCAACCTGTGGGCCGGGGCGGTTCTCGTGATGCTCGGGGCCGGCCTGGCTCAACGCCGGAATCGCTCGAACAACACGGCGTCCACGGACGGCGATTCGGAGCGCGTGGCGGCCGACTGATCTTTAGCGATTGCCGTCCGGAAGCGCGTTGACCGCGCCCAGATGCCGGTGTACCTTCCCGGAAATGCCATCACCCCTGCACCGCAGCATCACCCCGCGCGCAGGTGCTTTCGCCGTATTCGTCTCGGCGTTGTGGTCTGGCAACTCAATCGCCATCAAGTCCGGACTGGAGTACGCGCCGCCTCTCCGGCTGGGGTGGTACCGATTCCTCACCGGCGCAGTAGTTATCGTGATATGGGCGATTTACTCACGCGCAGACCTTCGCGTGCGCCGGAGTGAGTTGCGGGTTCTGACAATCCTGGGCCTGCTCTTTTGCGTTCAACTCGCATTCATGAACCTGGGGTTGAAGTACACGACGGCCGGGCACGGTGCAGTTCTATCCGTGACGTTCCCTATCTGGATGGCGATCCTGGCGCACTTCTTCATAGCCGGAGATCGGCTCGTTCCATCTCGCCTTATCGGGATCCTGGTGGCCTACGCAGGTGTTGTGGTGATCTCGCTAGACGGTCTTGGCGGAGACGCATCGGGCGAGGTGTTACTGGGCGACATTCTCTCGATCATCGGGGGCTTCCTGTTGGGCGCACGCCTCATATACAACGCCCGGCAATCTGGAAAAATTGACCCGAACAAACTGTTGCTTGCACAGGCCGCGTTCGGGGCAGCGGTATTTATCCCCGCAGGCCTGATTTTTGAGGGCGAACCGTGGCTGATGAACAAGGAACTCGCCCTTTCGATTTTCTACCAGGGCGCCGTAATCGCCGGGTTTGGATTCATCGCCAACCTGTGGCTCATCCAGCGATACCTGCCATCCCAGGTCGGTGTGCTGAACCTGAGCCAGCCAGTCTTCGGGATCATCCTGGCCTGGTTGATCCTGGACGAGCCGCTCACCAACTTGTTATGGGCTGGCGCTATTCTCGTGACTCTAGGAGCCGGTCTGGCGCAGCGCAGGACGCGCACGGGCAGGACTCCACCCCGGAATTGCCTGAGAACTACATCTGGCCCAGCGACTCAGAGTATCGGCACAGATGATTCAGGTGAATAAGTCCCGGCCGCATACACCGCGGCCAACGATCATATAATCGGCTCCTCCCGATACGCTTTACTTCGATAGCTTCTCCCTGATTCGTTTTTGGGATCGACTCCGGAGATCGAAAGGAAACGACTGTGGCCACCTTGAGCAGACGCGCCGTAGACGTGATCGATTCCCGCCTCTGGCACCACCTTGCGCTTGGGGTTCACCCTGCATGTGCCATCGCTGCCTACAAAGACGGCGAACTCGTCGTCGACATGTACGGCGGCGAGATCGGATCCGGGGACGGGTCCAAGGTTTCTGCGAACACACTGTTCAGCGTCTGGTCCTGTGGCAAGCCGATGGCCGCAGCATGCCTCTGGGTGCTCAAAGAGCGGGGCAAGGTGGACTGGGACGATCTTGTCGGAGACATATGGCCGGGCTACGGGATCAATGGCAAGGAGTCCACGACCGTCCGCCACGTGCTGACCCACCAGGCAGGAGTGCCGACCACACCCGCAGAGATCCCTGAGATGGCTGCCGCCGGAAAGGCTGACTGGGCGACCGTCGTCGCCGCAATGGAGGCCGCAGAGGCGGAGTTTGAGCCCGGTTCTGCGATCGAATATCACAGCATGACTTTCGGGTTTCTCGTTGCAGAATTGGTGCAACGAATCTCAGGGACGGGATTCGAGGACTTCTTCCAGGCGGAAGTCGCCGGGCCTCTCGGGTTAGTTGACACAACATACGCGCTAAGCGCCGAAAAGATGCCTCGACTGGCGAGGCTGAAGTCGATGCCAGATTTTACCGACCCGTCTCTGGCTGATCAGGGCAACTCTGAACTATTCAAGGCCCACCCAGCGCCGGGAGGAAACGGCACGGCGACCGCCCGCGACCTGGCACGGTTCTACAACGTTCTCGTGAATGACGGCTCTGTTGACGGCGAACAGTGGTTGAGCGCTGAGACGATCGCCGATGTGACGGCGCTTCACGCCGAGGGCATCGGCCCTGTTTCAGGTAACGAGTACAAATTTGGCCTTGGCCTACAGCTTGCGAAAGAGGGGCCTGGCCGGATGGGGGATGCTCCGGGTCCTCGTGTATTTGGACACGGTGGAGTCGGTACCTGCATCAGCTGGGGCGACCCGGACCTGAAGGTGAGCGTCGCGATCGTCACGTCAGGTATGCAGCCCGACGAGGTGAACGACCCGCGGTTACAGATGTTCTCCCAGCTTCTGCGCGACGCGTTGACCGGGTGATGCCAGGTTTGGAATCGAAAGGTGTGTTTCCGGGGGTGCAGTGGGAATCCGG
>CAUYYU010000259.1:0-3583 GCA_963577415.1 Chloroflexota bacterium | reverse complement strand
CGCGCGGCTCGGCCAGACGATCGGCGCCGGCGACGAAGACGACGAGGAGCATCTTCGCGAGCTTTTCCAGGTAGACGTTCGCCAGCTCGTTGAGCTCCATTCCCTCCACGCGCCGTGGCTTTACACCGCCGAGCCGTCGCTCTCCAACCGGCCGCACGCTGAGTCCCGCCGCCACAGCTTGCCCGGCCTCCTCCCGCCATGACTGGGCGTTGCGGTATCGCACCTGCCGCCGCAGCGTGAACACCTCTTCCACCCACGGTCGCGTCTGGCTGAAAGTCTGACTGGCGGCCAAGTCAATCATCGCGAACCGGTTCGCGAAGTCCTTGCTCGCCAGATTCGGTCGTGTCCCGCGGGGAAGAATCATCTCGTAGACGTTGGCCAGCCAATCCGCCACCGCCTCCAGAGAATCGGCTACGTAACCTACATGCCCGGCGAAGTGATATGAAGTTGAGGCGGCATCGCCGGGGTGCGTTTGCTTCAGCAAGCCGGCGGC
Organism: Chloroflexota bacterium; assembly: GCA_963577415.1. GTDB lineage: Bacteria > Chloroflexota > UBA11872 > UBA11872 > VXNJ01 > JASLPR01. The sequence goes on along the minus strand of CAUYYU010000259.1, from coordinate 3,090 downwards.
GATGGCCGCCAATCGGTATCCTGAGATCGCAGCCGCCGCCAGCTCGGCCCCATGGTCTCGATCCGCTTCCCGATAGTGGGGAAATATCGCCTGGCCCACATCAGGATCGAATCCTTCGATGGGCTCTTCCAGCAGCGGGCCCAGCAACGGCCAGGCCTTTGCCCGCCCGCTCTGTTTTCTCGCGAATGCATCCGAGAGCGCCATGCCGCAAACCGTACCAGACCGACCGCTATCCGCCACGTCGTTCACGGTGAGGGATGAGCGGAATCAGGTGCCACATCCACCCGAGTCGAATCGCCTTGCTAGCGTCCGGCCAGCGCCGCCGGGAGCACCCGGTAAATCGTGCCTTCCGCCTCTCCCCAGCCTGAATTCGACATGTAGAGGAAGCCGTCCGGCCCCACCGTTATATCGGTTCCGCACTCGCCTCCCCAACTTTCCAGCCGCTCCACCACCGGCATCCCGTCATCCACGGGCGGACCCAACACGGCGTGCATCAGGTAACCCCGCGTCCAGCTGCAGAAGAACAGGTCCCCGGCATAGGCGCTCAGCGCATCGCCCTGGTAAAACACCAGCCCGGTTGGAGTCATGGTCGGCGTGAACGTCTGCACTGACGGCAACCCCTCCCCAAATCCGCCCGGACACGGATAAAGAGCCCACCAACCGTAATCGCCGCCCGGGCGAATCAGATTGATCTCGTCGTCACACTGAGGCCCACTCTCCGTAATGAAGAGTTCGCCTGTTCCCGGTCGGAATGCCAGGTCGAAAGGATTCCGCAAGCCGTAGGCCCAGATTCTGTCATCGTTACCGGTCGTGGGATCGCCGTCATCGTAGAAGGGGTTGTCCAGGGGCGCGGAGCCATCGGCGGGATTGATGCGCAGGATCTTCCCGTAGGGCACATCCAATTCCCGGGCCCAGAATCCGTTGTTATTTTCACCGAGCGTTACGTAAAGCATTCCGTCGGGTCCGAACGCCATATTTCCGCCGTTGTGAGTCGGAAATCCCGTCGTGATGGGCGCCTCAAACAGGAGCAGCGGCTCCACCCCCTTCCCGTCCACCGAACGGAAGCGCGTCACCCGGTTGGCCAGCGGGTCGGCGTTCGTGTAGAAGACGTACACGAAGCCGTTCTCCTCGTAGGCCGGGTCCAGCGTCACTCCCAGCACCCCTCGCTCAATTTCCGCATTCACGGTAAGGGTTACGAACGGTTCCTCGACCAGGCGCTCGCCGTCGTACAGCCGCACGTTCCCCGTGTGCTTTTCGGTGAAGTACATCTGGCCGCCCGGGGTCCAGGCCATGGACACCGGAAACTCCAGATCGGTCAGAAATAGCTCCTGCACCAACCCCTCCGGCAGCCCCACCTGTTGAATGTCGTCCGGGTCCATCACCGGCCCCGGTACGAATGCCGCCGGCGGCGTTACCGTCATCGCGTCACTCTGGGGATCGATCGCCGCCCCGGTCCAGTACACAAGTCCTCGGGCCGTCAGCGCCCAGTGCTCCCAGCCGTTCGTGAAAGTGGGAGTGTTGGTGCTCTTGCGGTAAAACGACAGCCCCCTGGTGGTCTGTTGCAGGGTGTCGCCATTGTCCGGATTGCCGTGCTCGCACTCCAGCGGATCGCCCATCTCCGGACCCAGGGCGTCGTGCAACGCCTTGAAGCCGAAGGCGTAGGCCGGCTCCACCCCGGGCACGCAATACGGAGCCGCAGCCGCGCTGGCCGCCGCCATCACCGTCACCAGCGCCGCCAGTGTCCCGGCCGCCGCCAGCCGCCGGATTCGGTCGCTAATCGCCCTGATAACCACTCCTAACAATCCGGCATAACCCGAGGAACCTAGCGAATCCGCCTATTGCCGGTCAAGAATCCCGGTTTCAACACCGTCCTGCTTCCGCCAATTCGTCCACAATGCACCCATTTATCATTCACCGGTGTACGACCAGCCGGAATGCAGGCTTGATCAAGACCTACGAGCGAACCGTCCGAACCTTGGCGCGCGGATTCCCGCCGGGTATCCGCGACGCCGCCGGCTTGGCGCTCGCGCTGGCGATCACGCTGGTGATTCACCGGGATCTCGTCAGCCTGGATCGCGGGTTGAGCCTGGCTCGCGACGGGGTGAATTTTTCCGCCGAGCACGCGCTCATCCGCAACGCGCTGCGCGAGTTCGGCCAGTTCCCGGCCTGGAACGCTCACTACCTATCCGGCATGCCGTTCCACGCCAGTCCGCAGACGGCCGCCATCTACTGGACTTCTCTCCTGGACTGGCTCGCGCCCAACGAGCTGGTCGCCATGCGGCTCGGCGTTCTTCTGAGTCTTATCTCCTCGTCTCTCGGAGGCTACTTCATGGCCCGGGTCTGGGGCGCGAACCCGGTCGGCGCGCTTCTCGCAGCCATATTGATCGGCGTGGGGGGCGCACAGCTTGGCCGGCTGTGGGCCGGCCATGTGAGTTTTTTGCTGGCGGTGCCCTACTACCCGTTGGCGCTGGGTTTCGTGCGGCTGGGGATGAAGCGGGATTCGCGGACGGCGATGTGTGGGGCGGGGGCGGCGCTGGGGGCGGCGATGCTGGCTGGAGGTGGCTGGGTGGCGCTGAATCTGTGGCTGCTGGTGGGGATCGTGGGAGTGTTGATGGGTCTGGTGCGGTGGCGGGCGGGCCGGTTCAAATTGCGGGCTCTGGAACGGGTGGCGGGATTGCTGGCGGCAATGGCGCTGAGCGGGCTGGCGGTGGGGGCGGCGAAGTTGCTGCCGATGCTGGTGTACCTGCCCTATTCGAGTCGGGACGCGGTGGACTACGGGTTTGCGATCGATCGGTCGGCGCTGAGCGGGCTGGAGGACCTCGCGACGGTGCTGCTGTCGCGCTCGCTCGATGACCTCAACCGGACCGGCGAGGGGGCGTATCTCGGGCACGAGTTCACGATTTATGTGGGGGTGATCCCGCTGCTGCTGGCGGTGGCGGCGGTGGCGTGGCGACGGGAAGCGCAGACGTGGATATTGCTGGGGGTGGCGGCGCTGTTCGCGGTGTTCAGCTACGGGCCGAACGTGGAGGTGGATCTGTACCGGGTGCTCTTCGAGCTGGTCCCGGGATACGAGCAGGTGCGGATTCCAGG
>CAUYYU010000258.1:0-3589 GCA_963577415.1 Chloroflexota bacterium | reverse complement strand
TCGATTTCGACCGCCCGATCCATTTCCGCTACCCGCCCGGGGCCCGCGATCTGCTTTGCGATCCCGACTGCGACTGGGACACGTCCGCCGACCGGGTGACTTTCCACCCGCGGGGAGCGGCCGCCACCATCAGGATCCGTTTTGAGCTCTAGCCCCGCCGCCCCGCCCACCGTCCAGCTCACCATCGTCGCCAACGCCCGAATCCCCGGCGAAAAGGCGCACGTCATCCAGATCGTGCAGATGGCCGCCGCCTTCACCCGCCTGTTCGGGAAGGTACGCGTTGTCTATCCCCGCCGGGCCAACACCGACGCCATGCGCGTCGTCGATGATCCCTTCGAATACTACGATGTGCCCCGCGATTTCGGCCTCGTGGGACTGCCCTGCTTCGATGCCGTGAAGCGGGTGACTATCGACTGGCCCTCGCTCAATCGATTCCCGATCCCGCTCATCGCCCATCTGCTCCAGCTGTGGACCTTCGCCCTGTCGGCTTTTCTCTTCGTCGCCCGCCTGCCGGGCGGAGTCATTTACTCGCGCGATCTGTTCGCGCTCACCGTGCTGGGGCTGCTCTCGCGCCGTCGCGATCGCATTTTTGTATTTGAAGTCCACACGCTCCCGCGGTCGGGCCCGGCGCGTCGCCTCCACTTATGGGCCGCCCGCCGCGCCGACGCGATCGTCGTCATTTCCGATCATCTACGGGACTGGTACCGCGATCGCGGTTTCGACCCGGCGTGTCTCCTGGTCGCTCGCGACGGCGTAAACCTCTCCACGTTCGCCGCCCTGCCCGACCGCAATGCTGCTCGTTCCCGGCTTGGCATCCGTGCTGACGCGCGCGTGGCGGCTTACACCGGCCATTTCTATCGCTGGAAGGGTGCCGACACCCTGGCCGCCGCCGCGCCGCTGCTACCCGTCTCCTGGGAGGTCTATCTGGTTGGCGGCATTGGGGATGATCTCCACCGCCTTAAAACCCTGGCCGACGGCGAGCGGCTTCACGTCCGCGGCCACCTGCCCCAGCGTGATGCCGCGCTGTACGTCGCGGCAGCGGATGTCGTCGTGCTTCCAAATTCCGGGCACAGCGACATTTCCGTGGCCTACACGTCGCCCCTCAAGCTGTTCGAATACCTGGCCTCCGGCCGGCCCCTGGTGGCGTCCGACCTGCCGTCCATTCGGGAAGTTATCGAGCCCGACGAGCACGCCCTGCTGGTGCCGGCCGACGACCCGGCCGCGCTCGCCGCCGCCATCGTGCGCCTCGGCGACGATCCCGACCTCGCCCACCGCCTCGCCGCCTCCGCTCGCGATCACGCCGCCGCCTTCGCCTGGCCGGTCCGCGCCCGGCTCATAGCCCAATTCCTCGAAGCTCTGCCATGAGCGCCGTTCTCTCGCCTCTCCGTACCGTCGTGGCCGTCCTGTCCCCGGGCCGCGTCCTCTTCGGCTACCTCGTCACGCTTCTAATCCTTTACCGCCGCCTACTTTTCGAAGGCCACGCCTGGCTCGACCTCGACTTTCTCATCAGCTATCGCCCCCGCTACGAGTTCCTCCAGGCCGGGCTCACCGCCGGCGAGATTCCGCTCTGGACCGACACCTACCTGGGCGGATTCCCCATCGCCTTCTCCGAATTCGGCTGGTTCTATCCGCTGACGTGGATTGTTCTCCGCGTCTTTCCGATGCCCCTCGCCTATCACGCCGAGACCGCCCTCGGCCTCCTACTGGCCGCCCTGGCCGCCTATGCGCTGGGCCGCGCCTGGGGCCTAAATCGCCTACCCGCCTTTGTCGCCGGGTACCTGTACGGATTCGGTCCGTTCGTCTTCGCCACTTCGCTGTTCCTCAATTTCGCCGACATCTTCTTCGTCCTGCCGGCGGCCATCCTGGCGATCGAGCGCATCGCCCAGGGTCGGCGGGTCTACTTCCTGTTGCTTACCCTAGTTGTCGCGGTCAACGTCGTGGCCGGGCATCCTCACATCGCGGTCCTGCTGGCGCTGGCCGCCACGCTCTACGGCGCTTTCCGCGTGCTCTGGACCTACCGGGACCGGGGCGTGCTTGCGGCATTACGACTGCTGGCTCTCCTGGCCGCTGCCGCCGGGTTGGGGCTGTCCATCGGGGCCGTGCGTCTGCTGCCGCTGCTCGTCATTACCGGAGAATCCACCCGGGCCGGCGGACTTGATTACAGCCTCGCCGCCGCGGGGGCGCTCCACCCGCTTCAGCTGCTTTTTGGATACGTCTATCCGGCATTCGACCTGCCGCGGGTATTTGGCGGCGTGCTCCGGGCCGAACCGCTGGCCTATCTGGGGCTCCTCACGCCGCCGCTGGTATTGGTTGCGCTGGTCTGGCGCTGGCGTCAGCGCACCGTCGTCTTCCTTGCGGTACTGCTCGCCGTCTCCTGGCTCCTCGCGCTTGGCGATCTCACTCCGGCCTTCCGCGCCCTGCACGCCCTTCCCCTGTTTGGATTCTTTCGGGCACCCGGCCGTTTCATCATCCTCGCCGGATTCGCTCTGGCCTTCCTATCGGCTTTCGGCCTCCAGTCCCTCCCCGCCGCGCGCCCCGCCCCAGCCTCGATCACACGCTGGCTGCCCCGAGCGTTCATCCTCTACGCCGCCGTGCTGGCCGGAGCCCTCTTGCTCATGACCCTCTTCCTGGAATTGAATTTCGCCCCGCTGCGTGACTTTCTCAATCGCGGCATCGACCGCTTTCTGGTTGGCGGGCAAGGGTCTTATGCCACCCCGGCGGAGTGGCAGGGCGCATTCGCCGCCGCCCGCCAGCGCCTGGAACAGGCCTTCACCGTCCTGAGCTGGACGCCGGCGATAACCCCGGCCATCGCCCTGGCCGCCGCGTATGCTTGGCGCCGGATGGCTTCCGGCCGTTGGACCGCCTCCCGCGCGGTCCCTCTTCTGGCGGCCATTCTGCTTCTCGACGTCACCCTTTCGACCGGCCACGGCATTGACACTGTCTCCGCCACCGACCGAAGCGATCCGAGCCAGTCCGCCGTCTACCTGCAAACCCTCCCTTCGGCCCCGCTCTTCTCCTTTCGCGGTCTCGCCGACAAGTGGGAGCTATCCATGACCGGCCGGGACGAGCTCCTGTCTCCCGCCGACCGCGACCGGCTAGAACTTCTCTTCCTCCAAGAAGTCCTCACTCCCAACCTGCCGCTGCGGTCGGGCCTGTCCACCATCGACGGCTACGAGAACCTCATGACCCGCCAGCAGGCCGCGGTGCTGAGCTATCTGGGCAGCGAGCGCTCCCCGATTCGCAGCTATGCGGTGAGCCCGACCGAATCCGAAGAGAGCAAGGCCGCCACCCTGCGCGACCGGGCCCCCGTTTTTGCCGCTTTCAACGTGGGCGCTATCCTCAGCGGCACCAATCTCGACGCCGCTCTCGGCCCCCCGGCTTTTACTCTCGAAGTGGCCATTCCCGACGAATTCGAGGCCACCCAGACCGTTTGGATCTATCGGGTCCCCGATCCGCTCGGCGATTACTACTTCGCCACCGACTGGCGGGTCGCCGTTCCCGTCGCCGGCACCGGGGAGGTGCTCGATCTTCTCGCCCGCTCTCCGCGCGGCGCCGTCTTCCTGGATCGCGATCCAGGCCTCCCTCCCGC
>CAUYYU010000257.1:0-3602 GCA_963577415.1 Chloroflexota bacterium | reverse complement strand
CATGAGACCCTCGGTACGAAAGCTCAGGGCAGTGAGGTCACCGTCGGCCAGGCGCAGAGCCGAGGCTGTCCAAACAGCGTCGGAATAGCTCCAACCCACGCCGTCCCACCAGGCGGCGTAGTCGAGTCGGGTCAGGGCTGCCGCGCGCATCAGGGCGGCGGCCAGCAACAGAACGGCCAACACCGCCACCAGAGTAGACCTATGGGCAATATTGGTCCGGGACGCGGGGGGTTCCGCCATGTTCGCCGTCAAGACAATTGGATCGGTTGGCGCCTAGTTAGGCGAAGCAAAAGTGTACCGATGGCAACGACGAGCCACGCGATGCCGGCTAGCTTTGGAGGGAGCGTGGTGTGGATGCGGTTGAGGAGGCCAAGGTTGCCCTCCAACGGGTTACCCGATTTCAGCACCTGTATCTGCACTACCTTCGAATCGGGTCCCTCAAGGATATGGGCGACGAGCGCGGTCAATGTCAAGGCCATCGCGGCAAACACAGCGATAGCCAGCAGCAGCTCCGGCCCACCACCGAATGCGCGGCGAGTTGCTGCGTAGCGGTCGCGGACGATAAGTACTCCGGTCAGACTAAGCCTCCGAAGAACTTGTGCGGCACCTTCCAATGAGTTGTCAAATGAGGCTCTGCCCAAGTCTCTCTGTACCGACTCGCAGAGGCGTGCCAAATACCGGCCGAGCCTTCGGCTCAGATCCAATCCCCATAGAGCCGCTCCGACCAGTACGACGATCGCAATCCACTCTGGCCAGAATTTCGCCTCCTGCTCGGGCAGGACTCTCAGCCCGACCATGCGTAGCTTGATCGCAAGGATGAATAGGGTAACTACAAGGCCAGTTACGAAAGGGGAAATTAGGCGCGTACTTCGACTCCCGTGTGGCGGGATCAGTTTTGTGGATGAGTGGCCGACGACGAGAGTGAGTGCCGAGATTGCTGCGACCAACCCGAACAGCCCGGCCGGAAGGCGGGTCGTCGCGGCCCGAAAGACGTCGGCTCGTTGGATGGTGCGCCAGGGACGGAGGGCCACATCGATATGGTCGCCGGTCGGAATGCCGTTGGTAACCGCGGCGCCGGGCAGCATGTCGGTGAGAGAAGCCATGATGTAAACGGGTACACCGGTCCGTTCGCCGACGACGATTTGCAGCCGGAATTGGTGGTCTTCGATCTGAACTATGGGGGCGAAATCCCAGCGTACGGCTGAGATTTCCGTGCTGACCCGGGTGGTCACTTCGTTCTGTCGGAGAAGGGAATCTCCTTCGTACAGGCGCATAATAAATGGTGCTTGCACGTTCTCTTCTGAGTCAGTGCGGACGAAAATCTCCAACCCAGTCAGATAGGACCCAGCCCCTTTGAACTCCTGCTCCACAGAACCGCCGGGAGCCAAAGGACCGATGGCGAAGATGGGCTCCGGCGTGGCGGCATCCAAGGGAGCGTCCCACGAAAGGGTCCAGAGCATCACCGTGGTGGCAACGCCGACACCGAAGATGAGCAGATAGGCGACAACGAGCCGTAAGTTGCGAGATTGTTGGTGTGACCGCGAGTCCAGCATCGAAGCATTCTAGCTTCGTCCGAGACCCGCAGGGAACCGAGCGGTATGCCGGGCCGACGACAACCGGGTGACGGCTTTGACGTGACGCCTGCGCTGAAGATTTCGATGAAGGCACTGACGTATCAATTTTCATGACGCAGGGAACAGGCGGATTCAAAGACGCACGATATGCGGGGGATCACGCCACGCCGGATGGTCGAGTGGTGGGTAAGCTACTCGGGCCGGAATTCAAATCGGCGGGGGGGGGAAACCGCCGCCTTCCTGATGAAACTAAGCTATGCCCGATCTTCCACTGTAGAAAGGCATGTATGGGGGAGGAGAGCTTGTTCGACGAGAGAATCGGGGCTTGGAACGCGATCTCGGTTCGGACGGCGTCGGTGGCGGCATTTTACGACGAGGCGCTGCCTGCGCTCGACGGATGGTGGCGGCGAAACGGCGGTTATCACGACGCGGTGGCCGGCCTGCACAGGAGGCTGATCCCGCCGGGGAAGCGAGTCCTTGAACTTGGCTGTTCGCTGGGGAATCTACTGGTCGCGGTGCGGCCCAGGGAGGGGATCGGAGTCGACCTGAGCCAACGAACCGTGGAGGAGGCGCGGCGGCGGCATCCGGATATTCAATTTGTCGTCGGCGATGCGCACACCGCCCCGGTTAAGGGCGAGTTTGATTATGTGATCCTGCAGGATCTGGTAGGTCATCTGGAGGACGTTCTGGCGGCCCTGAAGTCCCTTCGCGCGGCCATTGGCGAAGACACCCGGATCGTACTGAGCTACTACAACTTTGTATGGTCGCCGATCCTGTCCCTAGCGGAGCAATTCGGCCAGAAAATGAGTTTGCCGAGGCAGAACTGGTTGAGCATGGGCGACTTACGCGGATTGCTGGAACTGGCGGGATTTGAGATCGAAGACCAGGGCACCGAGCTCTTGTTTCCGCGATACGTACCGGGCATCACAAAGCTTGCGAATGATTATCTGGCGCACTTACCGGTGTTTCGAGATTTATGCCTGCTTGAGTACTTTGTCGCCGTGCCGAAAGCGCTTTCTTTGAGCGAGGAGCAGACGGTATCGGTGATCGTCGCGTGCCGGAATGAGGTGGACAATATTGCTGAATGCGTGCGCCGCACGCCGGAAATCGGGGCTGGTACGGAACTCATCTTTGTAGACGGGGCATCGACGGATGGGACCCGGGACCTGATTCTGGAGATTATCGAGGCGGAGCGAGGGCGGCGTGACATCAAATTAATCGAGCAGGTATCAGGTTTCGACTATGCAGCACTGGGGCGGGAAGCGTCGGCTCATCCGGTGGGAATGCTGGCGCTAGGGAAGGGCGACGCGGTGCGCAAGGGGTTTGCCGCGGCGACCGGCGACATTCTAATGATTCTCGACGCTGACATGACGGTGGCGCCGGAGGATTTGCCCAAGTTTTATTACCCATTGCGAGACGGTCAAGCGGAATTTGTTAATGGGGTTCGGCTGGTGTATCCGATCGAAAGGGAGGCCTTCCGGCTGGCTAATTTGCTGGGCAACAAATTCTTCAGCGTGGTCTTTTCATGGCTGCTCGGTCAGCCGGTAAAGGACACTCTCTGCGGAACGAAGGCGCTGCGTCGAAGCGACTATGACCGACTGGTAGCAGGCCGTTCGCACTTTGGAGAATTCGACCCGTTCGGGGATTTCGATTTGTTGTTCGGGGCAGCGCGGTTGGGACTGCATATCGTGGATATGCCAGTTCGGTACTATCGCAGGGTGGCCGGGTATACGAAGGTTTCGGTGCGGAGGCACGGTCCACTGCTGGGAGCGATGACGATAGTGGGGTTCCGCAAGCTGAAGTGGCCGCGATGGCGGGCCCGACTGAGTACTCTATTTGGTGGCGGTGGGTCGGGAGCCTTTTGAATTCGGGCTTGACCGGGTGCAGTAATCTGGCAAGCGCCGAACGGGGAGTATCGCAGCGGGGTATGAAGGTCGCTCCGATTGGCAGTGTCGCTTGTTCGAGTCGATTCATGGCGCAGGGCCGGAAGACTCAGGTAGAGCCTCGCTGGAGGCCGGAGGGCTGAAT
>CAUYYU010000256.1:0-3642 GCA_963577415.1 Chloroflexota bacterium | reverse complement strand
CCGGGAAAAGGCGGATGTCATCCCGTCCGAATTCGCCATCATCCACACCCAATTCGGCGTCGTAGATAACTCCGCCGTCGGGGGTCACCTGGCCGATATGCCCGCGATGAGTGGGATAGGGGGCATCTACGTCGCCGAAAAGGGACTCGCGATCCAGGGCGAGAAACAGATCGACCCCGTCGATGGGCGAGTTGATGGGCTTCTGGTTTACCCGCACCCGGTAATAGGCGTGCTTGCCGGAGATGTTGGAGTGATACTCGATGTTGGAGAAGACGAACAATCCAGCCCTGGCGCAGGCTTTCGCAAAGACCTCAGCCGAGACGTTGATACCGCTCCCCTGGGCCCCACCTATTAGCCAGGACAGCTTGTTCACTACCACTTGATCATCACCCGACGGAGAATTGTCCGTCCGCGACGCCACATTTGAAGGAAACGCACCTAGGGCCTCAACCCTCCTGGATCGAACTCCCTGACACAAATCCACCTAGGTTACTCCACGTTATGTCAGGTTGCGAAGGAAAACTTCGCATATTTTCGTTTGCTCAACGTTGTCCGAGATATGCCCGGGTAGATGGAATCAGGCAGATCGATTGGCGTATGTTGCCTAACCCACAAATTTTCGGCGTGGCGACCGACCCGCCGGCGGGATTTTGGATAGACTCCGGTAGAGTCCATCACGCCAAATATCTTGGCCGAATCGCAGCGTGCCGCGATCCAACACCGGAACCAGGGAAAGGTCCCAAGTCCGATGTCTAAAAGCAGCGTCGCCCTACGCCGTTGTCCGATTGAATCCACGGCGGATCAAGTGTACAAAGCCGTTGCCGCGGCGATTAACGATATCGGTGGCGTACCCGAGAATATTCGCTCCGCCAAAACCATCGTCGTCAAGCCCAACTGGGTAGGCATCCTGGTGGCATCCACGCCGGGCCGGGTCAAGCGGCACCGGGGCCGGCTGATACACGATACGGATCCGCAGGTCACGGAGGCGGTGGTGCGGCTCATCCGGGAAGCTAACGGAAGCGCGACAATATACTTGGCAGAGGGGCTGGATCGATTCAGCGATTGGGACCCTAATCGGTGCTGGGAACTGATGGACGCTCTGCCTCTGCGCGACAGGTTGGGAATTGAGCTGATCCATACCGACGAAGGCCATGTGGTGGAGGTTCCGGTCCCCGACGGCAGCCTGATTCATCGATTCATAAAATTGCGAGCGGAAGTCGCCGAGGCGGACGCGGTGGTATCGGTCGCCAAGATCAAGTGTCACCAGACGGCCGGGGTCACCTTGTCCACCAAGAATCTCTTCGGCCTCGTGCCAGCTACCCGGTACGGCAGCGAAAATCGCGACCTGATGCACCAGAATCCTTTCCGGCTGATGCGGTTCTTCGTTGACCTGGCGGCAACGTTGCGACCTGATCTGTCCGTGATCGACGGGATGGTCGGGGCGAACTACACCATGGAAGGCGACGGTTACGAGACCGAGGTAGTGCTAGCCGGCCGTGATCATGTAGCCACCGAGGCGGTCGCCATGCGAGTTATGGGATTCGACCCGACGACAAATTACCCCGACAGCCCGTTCGAGTCCGCGGATAATCACATCCGCCTGTGTGCCGAGGCCAGCCTCGGCGTGATCGATCTGGAAAGAATTGATATCGTAGGGCCGTCGCCCGAGTCGTTCGGGAACCAGTTTGAGACCCACGCAGAACATCCGGCGGACATATCGAGCAAGAAACTTGAAAGGGCCCGGTCGGCGGCGCGCACCTACCTGCGACTCAAAGACGGGCTCCTGCGGACACATCGAGGGCAGTACGTTTTCATCGTCGGTGACGAGATCGTCGCCTCCATCGACAGCTTGAAGGAAGTGCCGGACCTCGGATTTTTCACCAATGAAAAGGGCTACGGCCTCGCCGTGCAGGTGCTACCCGACACCGAACAGCCGGAGATCATTGAAGCCTACGCCGGCTAGGCGGGGCAGGACGGACCGGGACGGTCAGTCCCAGGATGAACAAGGAAGATATATCACCCAATGAATCCGAATCGCACCAAAGAGCTTCTGGATCAGGGTCGACCGGCCATAGGCACCGGGGCCGGCTACAGTTCTCCATGGGCGGCGGGTGCGCTCGCGCAAGCGGGTTTCGATTGGGTGCTGATGGATACCCAGCACGGCATCTGGGAGTCGGAAGCGCTCAGGACCGGTATTCTGGCCGTCACTCAGGCTGGAGCTACCCCGGTGGTGCGCGTTCTGCGAAACGATTTTGGCCTGATTAACCGAACCCTGGACGATGGCGTGCTAGGGGTAATAGTGCCAATGGTGGACACGGCGGCCGACGCCGAGCGGGCAGCCGACGCCATGCGTTACCCACCCCGGGGACACCGCTCAATGGCGACCCCTTACCTCACCAGCATCCACGGAGACAATTACTCGGCCGAGGCCAACGATCGGGTATTCCTAGCGGTTCAGATTGAATCGGCCGTGGCGGTTGAGAATGCCGAGAAGATTCTCGCGGTTGACGGGGTGGACGGCTGCTGGGTGGGGCCGGCTGACATGGCCTTGACGATGGGGCTCACACTCGCTGACATAGCGGTTCACGACCGACATAACGAAGCCGTAGCCCTTGTCGTGGCCACTTGCAAGAAACTCGGCAAGTTCGCGGGCTATGCCTGCACCACCCTGGAAATGGGGAAGCGACGAATTTCGGAAGGATTCACTTTCGTAAACGTCGGAGGCGATTCGCAGTTCATCGCCGAAGGCTCGAAGCGTTACCTCAGTGAAATGCGCGACTGAAGGCCTTACCTAAGATTTTTCAAGATTCGGAGCAACTCAATGGCTGAATTGACCGATCGTGTCGCCCTGATCACGGGAGCGGCCGGAGGCATAGGCAGCGTCACGGCCCACCGACTGGCGGAGATGGGGGCGGCCATAGCGGCCGTCGATCTGGATGAAATAGGCGCGACCAAAACCGCTGCCGAGGTCGCCGAACAGCACGGGGTGCCCACTCTGGCAGTGGCCGTTGACGTAGCTTCCAGCGCCGACGTGGAGCGGATGCGAGCGACGGTCGAAAGCGAACTCGGTCGGGTGAACGTGCTGGTGAACGCGGCCGGGTATCTCCAACTCGGCGGCATCCTCGAAGTGACCGAGGATGACTGGGATCGTATGCTGGGAGTCAACTTGAAGGGCGTGTTCCTGGTGACGAAGGCCGTCTTGCCGGGAATGCTGGCGAGCGACTACGGGCGGATCATCAACATCTCATCGCTAGCGGGAAAAATTGGCGGATTGGTGGCGGGGATCCACTACGGCGCTTCCAAAGGGGCGCTGCTTTCGTTCACCAAGGCTTTGGCAAGAGACGTCGGCCGTTTTGGCGTAACAGCAAATTGCGTGTGTCCCTACCCGGTTGAAACGGAGATGATCGAAGCCTTCTCAGCAGAGCAGCGGGAGACCATGCGCAGCCTGAATCCGATGCAGCGCCTAGCCCGGCCGGAAGAGATCGCGGCCGCTATCGTGTTTCTGGCGTCGCCGGGAGCGAGTTTCGTAAACGCCGAGATGATGGACATCGACGGCGGCTTCACGGCCGACTGAAAGCGCCTTTGCCCACCCGCATCATCGCCCATCGGGGCGCGCCAGCGCTCGCGCCGGAAAATACGCTA
>CAUYYU010000255.1:0-3647 GCA_963577415.1 Chloroflexota bacterium | reverse complement strand
ACCGGTCCTCGCCGCCGTATTCTTCCCTGATAAATGATTTCCGCCACGTCCTTGTCCGCTCCGATCACCACCCCCAGCACCGACTTGAACAGCGCTATCGTCCCACCCACCGCCACCAGCACCCCCACCGCTCCCAGCCCCACCTCACGCCATGGGTGCGCAATCCACTGCAACGTCACCACATGCACCAGCCAGCCCGCCGACTCCGGCACGTCGAAAGTGCGGTACACGTAAGCCAGGAACATCGCCAGCGCCAGCGCGAACGTCACCGTCCCGATAAACACCAGCGCGACGTATCGCTTCACCCCCATCCCCACCGACAGCCATCTGCGCGATCTTATTTGCAACTAAAAGGGTTCCGTTCGGTGCCGTCCGGCGCCCGCTCTCCGGGCACAATACAAGTTCCCGCCCCCAATCGCCTCCCCGCCTGTCTCTGAGGACCCCGCATGTATACACCTTGGCCGCCCGTATGTCACCCGCCTGCGGTCGATCCTCCTCCCCCTTCATTGATACGCCGATACCGATGACTGCTTCCGCTGACGCGACCCGCCCCGCGAATCGAAATCCCATATATCTGCCGGGTCCATCTGCTCACCGAGGCCGCCCTGAGCCCTCGGGTGATCGCCACCGCGACGAACCCATCCCACCCGGTACCACCACCGCCCTACCCGGCGCACCCCTCCGGCAGCGGCGGCGCCGACTCCACCGACCGGGCAAAGTCCGCCGGCAGGTCCGCCGGCGCAAATCCCGTCGCCGGGCTGCCCCGCATCGTCGGCCCGTATCCACCCGTGCTCATGTGCCCTCTCACTATCAATTCCGTCGCCGGTTCCGCCTGAACCGGCCCCCCGCTCCGGGTAAACGGCTCCCCGCTCACCGCCACACCCTCCACCACCGCGACCGGAAACGGGGCCTTCGCTGGAACCGCCAATCTCGCCTCGCTTTCTTCGGGGTCAACCATTGACACTGACTCGGTTGCAGAAGCTCCGCCGGCCGTCGGGCTCGCCACATAGACCGTCGTGGACGGAGCTTCGATATCGACCTCGCTCCCGCCACACCCGGCAACCGCTATCGCCACCGCGCCAAGCAGCGCCGCGATCAAAAAACGCCTCAATCCGAGGTCTCCCTAACCCACATAAGGCCCACACCCTAGCAAGCACAACGAAAACCCACGCTCCATGCCAGCCGGCCCGTTCACCGTCGGCCGCCCTTTCCCCGCCCCTTACACTGGGATCGTGATAGTCGGCATCGTCTCCGTACGCTTGCGGCTGCCCGGCAACCGCTCCCTCAAGGGCAAACGACGGGTGGTCAAGGGCATGCTGGAACGCGTCCGCAATCGTTTCAACGTCGCCATCGCCGAGGTCGGCGACAACGACCTACACCAGTCCGCCCTCCTCGGCCTCTCTTGCGTCGCCAACGACACCTCCCACGCCCACTCCATCCTCGACAACGTCCTTGCTTCCATGGCCTCCATGTATCCCGAAGCCGAAGTCTCCCCCGAATCCCGCGAAATCCTTCCACTCTGACCCCGTTACAACCTCTTTACCCGCCCGTTTCCTCAGTGATATAGTCTCCTTTCCAGAACTAGGATCATGCACACTCGCGTCCCACGTTCACACTTGTCGGGCGGACTATGAAGCGAACCTATCAGCCAAAAGTCAGGCGTCGTAAGCGGCGCCACGGATTTCGCGGCCGGATGCGCACCCGCGGCGGGCGCGCCATCATCCGACGGCGCCGGCTGAAGGGCCGCACCCGCCTCTCCGTCTAAATAGGGCGCCCACGGCGCCGGTTCCGCGGCGATTTTCCTCGGGGGGATTAGTGACGAAACTAGGTCGATTACGGCGTCGCGCCGATTTCGCGCGTGTCCGTGCTGCCCGTGACAGACTCAGCCTCAAATCCATGCTCGCCTTTCGCTCCCCCGCCGCCACCCCCGAATCCCGCCTCGGCATCTCCGTTACCACCCGCACCGGCAACGCCGTTCGCCGCAACCGCATCCGCCGCCGTCTTCGCGCCGCCTTCAACGCCAGTATCCACGCCGCCCCCGCCCCCCTCGACATCGTCGCCATCGGACGCCCGGCCGCCGCCGAGCTTCCCTTTTCCGTCTTGCTCCGGCACTGCCGTCGCGTCCTTGAGGCGCCTCTCCGCTCACCGTCTTCAAATTGAAATACCTCACCCTCGCCGCCATTCGTTTCTACCAGGCCGCCATCTCCCCTCTCCTCGGCTCCTCCTGCCGCTTTTACCCATCCTGTTCCCACTACGCCCACGAGGCCATCGAGACCCACGGCCTCCTCCGCGGGCTCTGGCTCGGACTCCGGCGCATAGGCCGCTGCCACCCCTTCAATACCGGTGGATACGACCCCATCCCTCCCGCTGACGGGCATTACCATTCCCACAAGGAAACCGCCTGATGCCCGGCTGGCACGAATTCGTCATCGTTCCGCTCACCGATCTCGTCACCGCCATCGCCGGCGGCGTCGGCGGCTACGCCATGGCCATTATCCTTGTCACCCTCGCCATCCGCCTGCTTCTCCTGCCACTCACCATGAAGGGCATGCGCGCCCAGCGCAAGATGCAGACCGTCCAGCCCAAGCTCCAGGCCGTCAAGGCCAGCGCCCGCGGCAACAAGCGGCGCGAACAGCAGGCGACCATGGAGCTGTACAAGAAAGAAGGCATCAACCCCCTCGCCGGCTGCCTGCCCATGCTCCTGCAAATGCCCGTCTGGCTCGCCATGTACGGCGCCCTCCTCACCCTTGGTAATTGCGTCATCCCCGGCGCCGACGTAATCCCTGTCAGTCGCACCGCCGCCAACGCGGTCGCCGACTGCACCGCGGACGGCGGCCAGATCCTCCTCAACGAGGACTTCCTCTGGTTCAATCTCGCTCTGCCCGACGCCACCTTCGACCTCCCCTTCATCGCCGACACCGTGCCCTTCGCTTACATCTCCGTCATGGCCATCCTCAGCGGCGCCGTCTTCTTCCTTCAGACCTACATGACCCCCCTCCCCAGCACCGCCGGCTCCACCGGCTTCGCCGCCTCCATGCAGTCCGCCATGAAATTCATGCCCGTCTTCTTCATGTTCATCGGCTGGGTTTTCTTCTCAGCCTTTCTCCTCTACTGGGTCTGGACCGGCCTCATCCAGGTTGTCCAGCAGTTCTTCTTCAGCGGCCTCGGCAAGCTCGAAGATCGCCTCTCTCCCGGTACCGTTCGATTCCTGACCTCCCTCGGCGCCGGTCGTTACGCCGGCGTCACCCCGTCCGGAACCGTCGAGCTGGATCCCGATGAAGTCGAAATCGACGAACCCCCGCCCGATAAACCCAAAACCAGAAAACGTAGACGCAGACGGAGGCGCAAGCGTGGCAGACGAAGTTGACACCACCGGCAAGACAGTAGAAGAGGCCGTTAAGCTCGCCCTCTTGGAGCTAAACGTCACCCTCGATGAGGTCGACATCAAGATTGTCGATTCCGGCGCCCCTGGCCATCTCCTCGGCATCGGCGCTCGCGAGGCCCAGGTCCGCGTCACCCGCCGCGACTCGCCCTACCCCGGCGACGAAGACGAAGACGACGCCCCTCCCCCGCCCGCCCCCCGTCAACCCCGTCCCCGGGCCTCCGCCCCGCCCCCACCCCCCGCCCCTCCCGAATCACGTCCTCCA
>CAUYYU010000254.1:0-3664 GCA_963577415.1 Chloroflexota bacterium | reverse complement strand
GAGTGGGGATTGGACGATGTCGGTCGTGTAGGCAAAGTTGACGGTGTCGTAGACGCCGATGGTGGGCGCATCGTCGGCGAAGGCGCCGACGGGCGGGACCAGGCCGTAGGGGGCGCAGAAGGGCATCAAGGCGCGGGAGGCGAATTCGCCGGGCTCCATGAACATCATCAGCCCGCCGCCGGCGCGCAGGAGTTTGCGCAGTTCCTCGTACTGTGCCAGAGAGGCGGGCGTCAGCTCGCGGGTGCCTTGCCAGTCCACCGGAGGCGGGGTGAGCATGACCACCACGTCGTAGGGCTGCACGGTGGCGGGCGGGAGGTCGTCGAGGGTCTCAAAGGCGTACCAGGCCACGCGGTAGCCGGCATCGTCGAGGCGGGCCAGGTTGCCCTTGATGTCGGCGCCACCGTAGGCGTCCGGGAACGCGTGGCTGAGAAAGAGAACCGCCGGCTTGGTGGCCGGCGCCACCGCGGCCGGCGCCGCCGTAGCGCTGCCCATGGCGAACATGAGCAGCGCTAAGACGACTCCCAGGATCTCTCCACGTAAAATATTCGCCATTCAGTTTCGACTGTTACAGTCCACGAGCCGGATCACTTCCGGGCGGACGAACGACGCCTTGCCCAACCCAGCACCAGCGCGCCGATTCCAAGCAGCGCCACGGATGAAGGCTCAGGGACCACGATCGCGCTGTTGCCGGAATCCCGGTGATTCACGATCTCCTCCTGTGTGAGCACGTGATCAAGGATCAGGATGTCGTCCATCCAGCCGACGAGCTTGTTGTTCGAGCTCCAGCCAACCGTGATGTCCGCCGCCAGGTCCATCGAGCCGGCTCCCACATTGCCATTGCCTATGACGCTCGCATTGAGATATAGAATCACGTCACCGTCATCGTAGGTTAGCGCGAAGTGATTGTATTCGCCGTTTTGGAATTCGCCGGTCCCGCTAACACTGCCGGTACCGTGGATAAACCGCATCGCCTGCGTGGAGGAGCTCCCAACAGGTTCCGGGTCAATATCAAGCAGAAATCGGTCGTCAGCCCCAGTGCCGGGCCAGGACGCGAAAATTGCCTGTTCTCTACCGGTGCTGTTCGACCAGGCGAAGGCCGCCAGGGTAAAGGCGGTCCCCAGGCTTTTAGAGTCCGGGACGGTCATCACGGCGGAGGATTGCTGAAAATCGTACGCTCCCGAGCCGAATTTCGTGGGGGTGGCGACGGTCATCGCACCGCCGCTAAACGTCCCGTTCTGCGCGCCGTCGGCGACAAACATATCCTCCGCCGGCCCGTCGGTGTCGTCGTTCGGGGATGTGCCCTCGCCGGTATAGCCGATCCATACGTCCCCGGGAGACGAGGCCGCTCCCAGCAACAAGGCGATCGCGGCGGAAAGGGTGATTTGACTTAGTGTGTTTTTCATCTTCCTTTACTCCTGCTTGTAGGCACCTCTCAGGTGCCTAGGTTGTTTTACGTATACGTATATGCTCCACTCGCCGAAGCTCGCGGTCCCTAATACGACTACATTCCCTATACAAATCCAGAACTCTATCGAACTTGATGCATTAAGTCAATTATTAAATCGGTGAATTTTTGTCAATTATTAAATCGGTGAATTTTTGCCGGGTTCCATTCCGTCTATCCCCGCCAGCAAAGGATTCCGCATGCACCCGAGCCCCTCTACGGCCGTCCAATAAAGAAGTAGTGCCAATCCGGATCGCCGGTTCCGAAGTTGCGGTCCTGGATATGTTCGGCATGCCCGTCGATGAACAACATGTTCAGCCCGTTTCCGTGGCGCAACGTATAGTATTCAGTGGGCGGAAATTGGATCGAGGTCGCGTGATATCGCACGCCGTCCAGGAAGATCATCTGCTTGACGGGGCTGTGCGGAGTGCCGAGTTGCCACACCGAATCTATCCTGGGCGCGTCCCCCAGCGCGTAGTACCAGTTGGCATTGATCGCGTAGGCAATCTTCCATCCCCCATGAACCGCGTAGTCGGCGAACGGGGGCGCGAGCGGGGCGCCTGAAGGGAATCTATTCAGGGGGTTGCGGTTTCGTACACCGGGACAGACGTAGATGCCTCCCTCCTGCCTTCCCCCCACGTACGGAGCAAGCTGCCAGGGCCAACCGGAGTCATGGTATCTCGGCGTGAAAAAGAGACGGCCCTCATGATCCAGCATGTAACTCGTTGTCCCGACTCCCATCTGGTGCAGATTGGACAGGCACGCCGCCCTTAGTGCCTTGGCACGGGCCTCTCGCAACCCCGGCATAAAAAGCGCCGCCAGAATGGCGATAATGGCGATGACCACCAACAATTCGATGAGCGTAAAACCGCTCAGCGAGCTTCGTCCCCGCCCAAAGCTTTCGCATTGCGGCGGGCGGGCAAAGCGCTTCCCGTCCGCGGCCATGTCGGAATCCTCGTAGTTATGGAACGTGCGCTTCAGATCGTAGGGAAAGGACCCGTTGGCGACCCAACTCTCGTGGATCGGCTTCTGGTTCACTTCGGGATCGGAGTCGCGGAACGGCTCAAGCGTTCTACTGTTGATGCAGGCGTAGATGAATCCGTCCTTAGTCCAGGCTTCGATTTCGGGCAGCGACGCGCCGTAGTCGGCGCGGATGATTCCGTTGCCTGTGCCTTCCGGGGTTGTCCATTGCTCTCATTCGCTGCCGGCCCTGGCGCGGCGCATCACTACTCAAGCTCAATTCGATAAAAGCCCGTTGCGGTTTCCACGGTGACGGTCTCGACGTTCAGGGGAGGCGTGGCGAGTATGTTGGTGGCCACCATCGACCAGGACCCCACAAGGTTGGACCCGCCCGAAACCGCATACTGGTTATTGGAAACGCTGTACCATGTCAGGACAAGACCCGACTCGCCTTCGGTCCGGGCATTGGATATGGCCAGCAGATCCACAATGCGGCGGAGGGTGATCCTTCCGTCGTCATCCTGACCGAGGATCGTCTCGAAGGGACTGTTGACGGTGATGTTCCCGGGGGCAAACGAACCGCTCTTGGATCCGTACTCCACCAGCACCAGTTCCTGGGAGGCGCCGGCGCTGCCGTAGCCCGTTAAATCCACGTCCAGTTTGGCCGTGGCGTCGATCGTGAACGTGTCGTCGACGGTCACACGGGTCACGCCCGCCGCATCCGCCACGAACTTGAGCGTGCTGCCGTTGGCGACCGTCAGGGTGTCGGCGTTTACATTTCCGCTCGACCCCGCGACCGTCAGCACCCCATTCCGCACCTCCAGCGTCGCGGTGCTCACCCCGTTGGTGACGTACAGGTTGCCGTTGGAGACCGTCAGGGAATTCCCGGAATTGGCCAGGTCGCCTCCCAGAACCAGGTCATTGGCCCGGACCGTGCCGCCGGCGGCGACGGTCAGCAGATTGCTGCTTGATCCCGCGCCAAAGCCAATGGTCATGGTGCCGCCGACATCCCACCAGGAATCCATGCCGGTCACCAGCCCCCGGCACGCCCCGCCCGTCCACCCCAGGCCCGCGTAGCTTGCAACGGTGAGCCGTCCGCCGGCGGACACGATCAGCGTATTGCTCGGGGCGTAACCGACAATGAACCCGCTGTTCTGCATCGCCCATAGCGAGTTCGTTCCCGTCACGACTCCCGTGCTGTTCCCCAACGATGCGGTCGTCCCAATGATCGTGTCGTTGGGACTCATGCAGTACAAGGCC
>CAUYYU010000253.1:0-3675 GCA_963577415.1 Chloroflexota bacterium | reverse complement strand
AACAGCTCACCGAAATCGCCGCCGGGGCTTCCGGCGCTTAGGCCTGGCCGGGCGACCACCACGAGGTAGCAATCTATGTTCAGGATTCTGCTCACCGCCAGTCTCGTGGTCGCCGTCTTCTTCATCATCAACTCCGCCTTCCGCCGCCGCTTGATGTGGTCCATCAGAGTCACTCTGGGCTTTTATGCCGTAATGACCGTGCTCCGCATCGTCATCGTCGGAATCTACAAGATCTTTCAGCCGGGCCAGGACGAGGGCCAGTTATTCTTGGCCATCGCCGGCATCGGCCTGGTCTCCGCCGTCATCTGGGTCGCCTTCCGTTACTACACCGACCGCTACGTGCGCCGATCTCGCAACCGGCCCGCCGAAGCAAGGCGCGGGAAACGCAGGTGACGGGTCCAAACCTTGCCGCTCGATAAATTTCAAGCCACCAATCGCGCCAACTGGGACGATCGCGTCCCGATCCACCTGAAGGCCAAAACCGTCTACGACATCGACGGTTTCATCGCGGACCCGGAGCGCATCAGCCCGACCGTGGAATTCGACTGCCACCAGCTCGGCGACGTCACCGGCAAATCCCTGCTGCACCTCCAGTGCCACATCGGGCACGACACCCTTTCATGGGCGTGTTTGGGAGCCACCGTCACCGGCGTTGATTTCTCCGAGCCCGCCATCGCCGCCGCCCGCGACATCAGCCTCCGCAGCGGCGCTCCGGGCCGCTGCGTCCTGGCCGAGCTCTAAGAGTCGCCCGCGGCCCTGCCGGAACAATTCGACATCGTCTACACCGGCGTCAGCGCCCTTTGCTGGCATCCAAACATCGCCGGTTGGGCGAGGGTCGTGGCGAAATTCGTTCGGCCCGGCGGAGTCTTCTACATCCGCGAGGCCCACCCCATCGCCTGGGCGCTGGACTTCGAACGCACTGACGACGACCTCGTGATCGCCCTGCCCTATTTCGAAGGCGAGCCCCGCCGCTACGAGCAAGATGGCACCTACGTGGAAATCGACGAGAAGGTTCAAAACAAGGCCACTTACGAATGGAATCACGGCCTCGGCGAGATCATCACCGCCTTGATCGACGCCGGATTTCGCATCGACGCCCTGCACGAGTACCAGTTCATCGAATGGCAGATGACTCCCGCCATGGTTCAGGGCGATGACGGGATGTGGCGCCTGCCGGATAGGTCCGGGGCGGTTTCCTCGAGGTCTACCGCCGCAACGTCTCCTCCGCCGACAAAGGCGCCGTCTTCGGCCCCATGGACGACTGACGCCGGCCGGGATTCGGGGCGGGAGATGGAACGCGGCATAATACGCGCTCCTGAGGCGTGAGCGCCTCTTCAGATGGAGCCCAGTCCGAATGAACGGCCTGAGACCGCGACCCAACATCATCTTCATCAACACCGACCAGCAGCGGCACGTCTCAGTCAGATGGAGCGCTGCTCGTGGCTGATCGGCCGAACATCATCCTGGTCAACACCGATCAGCAGCGCTACGACACTATCAACGCGCTCGGTTACCCCTACGCGGTCACGCCCAATCTCGACCGCCTCTTCGCCGAAGGCGTCACCTTCACCAACTGCTTCGTCGGTGCGCCGGCCTGCGGACCCAACCGCGCCAGCCTCTTCAGCGGCTATTACCCACACACCACCGGCATGGGCAAGAACGGCGACCTCTGGCGACGCACCTGGGTGAGCCTCCTGCGCGAGGCCGGCTACTACACCGCCAACGTCGGCAAGATGCACCTGACGCCATTCGACGCCAAAGCCGGGTTCGACTACCGCTTCAACGTGGAGAACAAGCAGCGGTTCCGGCAATGGGCGCTCCACGAGGACGACTGGGACCGGGGCGTGATGGCCCACGGATTGCGCAAGCCCGAGCGCGAGGACTACGAGAAACGGCCCGGCTACGAGGAGGAACTGGGCGCCTTCGAGTGGGAGTTGCCGGACGAGCTGCACTCGGACATGTTCCTGGGGGACGCGGCGATTCGCTGGATCGAGCACTATCAACTGGGCCACCCGTTCTTCCTGGAGATCGGCTTTCCCGGCCCGCACCCGCCCTACGACCCGATCGACCGCTGGCGCGAGCAGTACGAACACACGGATCTGCCGCTGCTGGAGGTCACCGAAGCCGAACTGGCCGCGCAGCCGGACGCGCTGAAACGGATGCACATCCACAACACCGAGGTCGCCCACGACTCCGTCTTTCACATCCTGCGGCCGACCGAGGAGCAGCGGCTGCGACAGCGGCGCTACTACATGGCCAACGTGTCGATGATCGACGAGAAGATCGGGGAGATCGTGGCCGCACTGGAGAAGCGCGGATTCATGGAGAACGCCGTGCTCTTCTTCACCTCTGATCACGGCGACACCCTCACCGATCACGGGTCCAGCCAGAAGTGGACCATGTACGACATCGTGACCCGTGTCCCCACCATCGCCTGGTCGCCTGGTCGGTTTACCGAGGGACGGACCGTCGACCGCCAGTACCAGTGGATGGACCTCGGCCCCACCATTTTGGAATTGGCCGGAGTCGAAGTGCCGGAAACTTTCGAGGCCATCTCCATGCTGCCTGCGCTGGACAACGAGCCCGGCGCGGAGGGCCGGGAATACGTGTTCGCCGAGCACGACCGCGAGGACGTCGTCGGCCTGTACTCCGACTACCAGACGATGGTCCGGGGAAATGGATGGAAGCTGGTTCACTTCCTCGGCGAGGAGAACGGCCAGCTATTCGACCTGCAAGCCGACCCGGACGAGGTGAACAACCTCTGGTTCAGCCCGAAGCACACCGAAAAGAAGCAAGAACTTCTGAACGTGATCCTGGAATGGCGCATTCGCAGTACGCACATCGCGGGCCAGTGGGCGGCCGAATTCAGGTAAGTTGTAACTCAGTCATAGGGAGCCGGTCAGAATGAACGATTGGAGGCCGCTTTGAAAGCGATCATGGTGATGTTCGACACCTTGAACCGGCATCACCTTCCCAACTACGGCTGCGACTGGGTGCACGCGCCCAATTTCGAGCGCCTCGCCGCCCGCACCGTGCAGTTTCAGAATTCCTACGCCGGCAGCCTGCCCTGCATGCCCGCCAGACGCGAACTCCACACCGGCCGCTACAACTTCCTCCATCGCAGCTGGGGACCGCTGGAACCCTTCGACGACTCCATGCCGCAAATCCTCAAACAGCACGGCGTTTACACCCATCTCTGCACCGACCATCAGCACTACTTCGAAGAAGGCGGCGCTACCTATCACACCAAATACAGCTCCTGGCAATTCAGCCGCGGCCACGAGGGCGACCCCTGGATCGGCCAGGTGGCCGACCCTGAAATTCCGGCCGCCGCCTTCGGGGTGAAATACTTCTCCGGCACCAGCGACGCCGTCGCCCCCCCTCTGGCGGCAGGACTGGGTCAACCGCGAGTTCATGCAGCAGGAACAAGACCAACCCCAGGCCAAAACCTTCGCCAGAGGCCTCGACTTCATCCGCCGCAACGCCGGCCAGGACCGCTGGTTTCTGCAACTGGAAACCTTCGACCCCCACGAGCCTTTCTTCACCCAACAGAAGTACAAAGACCTCTACCCCCACCAGTACGACGGCCCCCATTTCGACTGGCCTCCCTACGGGACCTCCGAGCGCACCCCCGACCAGGACGAGCACGTGCGCCAGGAATACGCCGCTCTCGTC
>CAUYYU010000252.1:0-3679 GCA_963577415.1 Chloroflexota bacterium | reverse complement strand
TTCCGCCTGCGCATCCATCCCCATAACCGACGCCTTCCCCGAAGTCGGTCGAATCAGATCCAACAGAATCCTGATCGTCGTGGACTTCCCGGCGCCATTCGGGCCGAGGAACCCAAATATCTCCCCGGCTCGCACTTCCAGGTCAACATCAACGATCCCCCGAGACTCCCCGTAGAACTTGGTGAGACCCTCCGTGCGTATCGCCGCCGGCTCCATTCCCACGCTAGCCATCAGCTCGCCGTACCCAGCAACTCGACCAGATGCCCGACGAACCCCGGCCCGTCCACCTCCTCAATCACCTCCACCTCCCTGCCCGCCTCTTCCAGCCGCACGCTTTCCTCAAACCGTTCCGCCCGCAGCGGTCGTCGCCGCATCGTCACGAACGACTCGTCGTAAATCGTCCCCAACGTCGCCGGATCGAACAACGGCGTCCACGTCCGTTCCCGTCGCTCGACGTACTGATCGAACATCGCCGTCAGCAGCTGTGCCACCGCCGAGCCCGTTTCCAGTAGTCGCTCCCGGTGCTCCGTTTCGAATAGCGCCCTCCGCGTGACCTGCAGCGGCCCCAGCCGTATCCGCACCTCCGAGTTCAACACCGCCACCGCCGCCCCCGGGTCGCAACAGAAGTTGTAGTCCTGGTTCTCCTCACCCTGCAGCACGCTGCCGCCCATGATCACCAGCTGTTTCATCGCCGCCGCAAAACCGGTATCCCGCTCCATCGCCGTCGCGATATTTGTCAGCGGTCCCACCGCGCACACCGTAATCGTCCCCGGTTCACCTATCACCGTCTCCAGCAGATACTCCACCGCATCTCCATACTGCCCGCCCGTTTCCTCCACGAATCCCTCGCCCGACTGCATCCGCGTCGAAACCGCGCTCCCGTCCGTGAATCGCGTCTCCGGCCCGACCAGCACCGGCGTCGTCTCCTTCCCCAGAGCCTCCAACACCACCGTCGCCAACCTCGCCCGAAAACCCGTGTCCCCGTAACAGGTCGTGACCGCCACCAGTTCAATTCCCGGATGCAACGCCGCCTGCGCGATCGCGAACGCGTCGTCCACGTCGTCGCCCACGTCCGTATCCAGAATCAGCCGTACCGGCTCTGCCATCGCGTTCTCCTCGATGTCGCCATCGCCGACCATCGGCGAATATCATATGCCCCAGCGCGACCGTCTCGCGCCGAGCCGCCGGATTGACAGGAAGGGACCACAAATCAGCCAGCCGCCATTCGAAAGCACCGGCCGCGGTCCCGCCACCGGCATCAACGGACTGGTTTCCTCCGGCCATCCCCTGGCCACCTCCGCCGGACTCGCCGCCTTGCAGGCCGGTGGCAACGCCTTCGACGCCGTCGTCACCATGGCCGCCGTCATCGCCGTCGTCGAGCCCAGCTCCAACCACGTCGGCGGCGACGTGTTCTCGATTTACCGGGCCGCCGGTCAGGACGGCCTTCGCGCCCTCAACGCCAGCGGACCCGCCCCCACCGCCGCCAACCCCGACGTCTTTTCCCGCGGCATCCCGCAGATCGGCCTGCGCTCCGCCTCCGTCCCCGGCGCCGTCTCCGCCTGGGACACTCTGGCCACAAACCACTGCCGCTTCGATCTCGCCCGTCTTCTCCAGCCCGCCATCGACTTCGCCGAACGGGGCTTCCCGATCAGCCATACCCTCAGCCGCGCCATCACCGACAGCCGCGAAAAACTCAGCGCCTCCGCCACCGGACTCGCGCTCTTCTACCCGGGTGGTGAACCTCTGCCACCCGGCGCGATCCTCGTGCAGACCGACCTCGCCTCCACCCTTCGCGCCATCGCCTCCGGCGGCGCCGACGCCTTCTATCAAGGCGATTTCGCTCAGAAACTCGACGCCTGGTCCCGCGATCACGACGCCTGGATGACCGCCGCCGATCTCGCCGCCTACCGGTGCGAAGTCGGCGAGCCCATCTACACGAATTACCGTGGTTATCAGATCGCCGGCCAGCCGCCGGTCAGCCAGGGCTATGTCCTGCTTTCTCAACTCAACATCGCCGCCGGCTTCGATTTCGCCGACACCGGCTTCGGCTCCGCCGACACCGTCCACACCATGATCGAGGCCAAGAAACTCGCCTTCGCCGACCGCCACGGTTTCCTCGGCGACCCCGACCATATCGACTACGACATGTCCAGCTTGCTGTCCGAAGAATTCGCCACCCACCGGCGCGCCGCCATCGACCCTGCTCACGCCGCCAACGAACCCTCGCCCGGCAACCTGAACGACGGCAGCGACACCACCGTCATCGCCGCTGTGGACGCCGACAGCAACGCCATCACCTACATCCAGAGCCTCTTCGAGGGTTTCGGCTGCGGCGTCATCCCAAACGGCACCGGCGTCTTCCTCAACAATCGCATGACCGGCTTCTCCCTCGACCCCGCCGCGCCGAATTTCCTGCAGCCCGGCAAGCGCACCGTGCACACCCTCAACACCTACATGGTCTTGCGCGACGGCCGCCCCTACCTCCTCGGCGGCACCCCCGGAGGGCACTTTCAGGTGCAGACCAACTTCCAGCTAATCAGTAACGTCCTGGACCATGGCATGAACGTCCAGCAAGCCATCGAAGCTCCCCGCTGGGGACACGACGAACTGACCGGCGTCGCCGGCCTCGAAACCCGTTTCCCTCCGAGCCTGAGCGACGACCTACGCCGTCGCGGCCACGCGATCGAGTCCTACGGCGCCTGGGGAAATCCCTCCCGCGCCCACCTCATCGCCATCGATCCTGACAACGGCAGCTTCATGGCCGGCTCCGACCCCCGCTGGCACGGGCAGGCGATCGGCTACTAGCCACCGGCCTCCCCACCCCCCACGTCCGCCACCCCCAACCAAAATCCGGGTATCCTACCGCTCATGACTTCCGCCGACCTCCCCACCGACCCGACCGCCACCGCCGCCGATCCCCCCCTGTATCCCCGCACCATCGGCAACAACATGCTGCTGGCCCTGGTGTTCTTTGGCGGTATGACCACCCTCGGCGTCGAACTCAGCGCCTCCCGCCTGCTCGCTCCCTTTTACGGCAACAACATCCTCGTCTGGGCCGTCCTCATCGGCCTCATCCTCCTCTATCTCTCCGTCGGCTACTACCTCGGTGGCAAGCTCGCCGACCGCCACCCCGACGACCGTCTTCTCCTCAAAGTCATCATGCTGGCCGGTTTCCTCATCGCCCTCGTTCCCTTCATCTCCCGTCCCATCCTTTCCCTCTCCGTCGACGCCATGGCCTCCCTTTCCATGGGCGTCTTCATCAGTTCGTTGATCGGCGTCCTCATCCTCTTCGCCATTCCCATCACCCTACTCGGCTTCGTTTCGCCCTTCGCCATCCGCCTCAGCACCGTCGGCATCGCCTCCACCGGCGAGATCGCCGGCCGCGTCTACGCCCTGGGCACCGTGGGCAGCCTATTGGGGGCCTTCCTGCCGGTCCTCCTGCTCATCCCCAACATCGGCACCCGCAACACCATCCTCACCTTTGCCTTTGCCCTCGTTCTTCTGGCCGCTTTCGGCCTGCGTCAGGCCATCTACTGGCTTCCCGTCTTGGTTATCCTCCTCCTTACGATTTTTGCCAATCTCACCAACCCCACCATCCGCGAGGTTGAATTGGGCGAACTCCGCTTCGAAGACGAATCGCTCTTCAATTACATCCAGGTCCGGGACACCCCTGGCCACG
>CAUYYU010000251.1:0-3682 GCA_963577415.1 Chloroflexota bacterium | reverse complement strand
CGCAGCCTTTGAGCAATATGAAACCGTGCGTATAGAGCGGGAGACGGCCGAACGTATCGAACACGAACGCCAGGAGAAAGCGCGGCGGGAAGTCGCCCTAAAGCGTCAAGAAGCAGAGGCTCAGGCCAGGACCGCCGAAACCGAGCGGGCCAGGGCCAGTGAATCGCCTCGGGCGGCTTCTCCGGCGGCCGCCGGAGCCCGTCCTCGCGCCGTTGTGAAGGCTCCAGCGGCCCCTCCCGCACCCGGAGGGAAGCCGGCCCCCGCCGGGCCAAAGGCCCAGGCCGCGGTGAGGAGCGATGCTAGGCCAAAGACTGAGGCTGCGGCGAAGAGTGCGGCCAAACCGGAGGCCAAGGCCGCCGCGAAGAGTGCCGTAAAACCAGAGGCCAAGGCCGCCGCGAAGAGTGCCGTAAAACCAGAGGCCAAGGCCGCCGCCAAGAGCGCCGCAAAACCAAAGGCCAAAGCAGCCGCCAAAAGCACGGCCAAACCAAAAGCCAAAGCCGCCGCTAAGACCGTGGCCAAGGCTGCATCGAAAACCACAAAAGACGACGCCGGCTCGAAGTCGGCCAAATAGGGCCACGCGCCCAACGAAAGCAGGATTGATACCTGGTGATGGCCCCTGACATAACTGCTGCGATGGTTAAGGAACTGCGAGAATCCACCGGCGGCGGGATAATGGACTGTAAACACGCCCTCGTGGAGGCTGGCGGCGATATGGAAAAAGCCGTCGCCATACTTCGCAAAAGCGGGATTGCAAAGGCCGCCCTACGATCTGATCGTGCCACCAAGCAGGGCGTCATCGACGCCTACATCCATCCCGGGCGGCCGCTTGGCGCCCTCATCGAGCTCGGCTGTGAGACCGATTTCGTCGCCAGAACAGAAGAGTTCCGCACCCTTGCCCACGAGATCGCCATGCACGTGGCCGCCGTGGGGCCCGACAGAATCGACGCCGACGACGAAGGCGACGGCGAGGCCCTGCTCGACCAGGCCTACGTCCGCGACCCCGGACGCACCATCAGCGAACTCATTCAGGAAACTATCGCCCGCACCGGCGAAAATGTCCGCGTCACTCGTTTCAGCCGCTTTGAGGTCGGAACTTAGCGGCACAGGAAGACGGGGCCCCGTGCAACAGCCAAAATACCGAAGAGTCTTGCTAAAGCTCAGCGGTACGGCCCTCTGTGAAGAGGGCGGCCATGGCATCTCGCCCGACAGGGCCCGCCGGCTTGGCGAACAGGTAGTGGAAGCCCACCGGATGGGCGTCGAACTCGGCATCGTCATCGGAGCCGGCAACATCTGGCGCGGCCTCGCCGCCGAGCAGGCCGGCATGGACCGTTCCACCGCCGATTACATGGGCATGCTCGCCACCGTCATGAACGCCCTGGCCCTGCAGGACGCCATCGAATCCCTCGGCGTTGATACCCGCGTGCAGACCGCCATCGAAATGCGCGAGATCGCGGAGCCCTACATCCGCCGCCGCGCGGTCAAGCACCTCGAGTCCGGTCGCGTCGTCATCTTCGCCGCCGGAACCGGCAACCCCTACTTCACCACCGACACCGCCGCCGCTCTGCGGGCCATGGAAATCGGCGCTGACGCCTTCCTTAAAGCCACCCAGGTCGACGGCGCCTACGACAAAGATCCTGAAACCCATCCCGACGCCGTGCGCTTCGACACCATCACCTACATGGAGGCCCTCAACCTCGGCCTCAAAATCATGGACGCCACCGCCTTCAGTCTCTGCATGGAAAATGACATGCCGATCATCGTTTTCCGCCTCAAGGACTCCTCCAGCCTCACTCGCATTCTTCACGGTGAAAAACTGGGCACCCTCGTAGGAGCAGCGGTCTGATGCTTGACGAAATTCTCGAAGAAGTCGGCCGTCACATGGACAGATCGCTCGACGTTCTGGACCATGAATTACGGTCGATCCGGACCGGCCGGGCATCGACCTCCTTCGTGGAAGGGCTCATGGTGGAAACCTACGGAGGCTCCTCGCCACTGAATACCATCGCGAGCCTGGCCGTGCCCGAGGCTCGCCTGCTCGTCGTGCAGCCCTGGGACAAGTCGATCATCGCCGACATCGAGCGCGCCATCGAGCAATCCGATCTCGGCATCACTCCCTCGAACGACGGCACCGTCATCCGCCTGCCCTTTCCGCCCCTCAGCGCCGAGCGGCGTCGCGACCTCGTAAAAGTTGTTAAAGCAAAACTCGAAGACGTCAAAGTCTCCGTACGCAACATCAGGCGCGAGGCCCAGGACGACATCCGCGAAACCGAACACGAAAAAATGTGCTCTCAGGACGAGGCCCGCCGGGCCCAGCAACAGCTGCAGGAAGTCACCGACTCCAGAATCCTCAAAATCGACGAGGTCGGCGACCGCAAGGAGGAAGAGGTTCTTGAAGTCTAGAACGCTCGCCGGCGCATGAGCGCGATCGACCCCTCCTCCGACGCCAACGGGGCCTCCCCCGTTGTTCCCCGGCACATCGGCATCGTCATGGACGGCAACGGCCGCTGGGCGAAGCAGCGCGGCCTCTCTCGCTCCGACGGTCACCGCGCCGGCACGATGTGTGTCCGGCCCATCGCCGAAGCCTGCATCGACTACGGCGTTAAATACCTCACCGTCTACGCCCTCTCCACCGAGAACTGGTCTCGTCCGCTTGACGAAATCGACATCCTCCTCAAGTTGATCGGCGACTGCCTCCAGGCCGAGCGCAAAGCGATATTCGAAAGCCGCATCCGGATTAAGGTGCTCGGTTCCATGCGGCCCATCCCACCCACCTTGCGACTCTCCATTCGCCAGATGGAACGGGCTACCGCCAACTTCGACCGCCTCACCCTGAACATGGCCTTCAATTACGGTGGCCGTGCCGAAATCGTCCGCGCGGTCAAGCTGTTGATGCAGGACAAAGTCGATTCGGAAGACGTCACCGAGGATCTGCTCGAGCAATATCTCTATACCGCCGGGCAGCCGTCCCCCGATCTCATCATTCGCACCGGCGGCGAGCAACGCCTGAGCAACTTTCTCCTCTGGCAATCGGCCTACGCCGAGTTCTACTGGACCCCGGTCCTATGGCCCGACTTTGACGAAGCCGAATTCGCCCTGGCCCTGCAATCCTTCTCCGAACGCACCCGCCGCTACGGTCAGGCCGAGTCCCAGCATGGCGTCCCCGGTACCCTTGGCGACGGCTAGCCGCAACCTTCTCTTTCGCTTCGCCACCGCGGCCATCCTGTTGCCAGTGGCCCTGGCCGCGGTGTGGGCCGGCAACCCCCCTCTGCTCATTCTGACCGCCATCCTCGTGCTCATCGGCCTCTGGGAGATGCGCTCCATCGCCATCGCCGCCGGCTGGGGGTTCATCCCCTGGGTCGCGTATCCCCTCGGTGTGGCGTTCCTCCTGCTCCCCTTAGCGAATACCACCCAGGCCATCGTCCTCGCCGCCATCGCCGGCGCCGTGATAGCAGCCGGAATAGTCGCCTCCGGTCTTACAAGCTCCGGTGCCAGCCGGTGGACCGGCCTCGTCGCCGGCATCGGCTCGGCGTTCTACGTCGGCGGCCTGGCCGCCTCTCTCCCCGCTACTCGCGGCGAATCCGCCGGCCTGGCCTGGGTGCTCCTACTTTTAGCCGCCGTCTGGGCATATGACATCGCCGCCTACTTCACCGGCACCGCCATCGGCCGCCATCGTCTCGCTCCC
>CAUYYU010000250.1:0-3695 GCA_963577415.1 Chloroflexota bacterium | reverse complement strand
ATTCCTACACCTACACGAATGGTTCTGTTTCCAGATGACCGCAACCACAGAAAACGGCGCCGCCACGCTGGTCCTTGATATCGGGAAAACCAATTCGAAGCTCCTCGTGATGTCGAAGCGGGGCGAGGTCCTCGGGGTTCTCAAGACCGACAGTTCTGCTCTGAAAGGGCTCCCATATCTTCATCTTGACACCGGGCGGGTCTGGTCGTGGCTGCTGGAGGCGATTGCCGAGTCGGTGAAGTCGCACCGCATCGATGCCATCGTCACCAGCACGCACGGCTGCACGGCAGCCCTGGTCGACGAGAATGACCTGGTGTTGCCGGTGATGGATTACGAAGTGGAGGTTCCGGAGGAGGTGAACCGGGCGTTCGAGCCGCTGATTCCGCCTTTCAGACAGACGCAGACACCGGACCTGCCGCAGGGGCTTAACCTTGCCCGGCAACTCTTCTGGCAACAGTGTGCGTTTCCCGATGAGTTCAGTCGGGTGAAAAATATCCTGATGTACCCGCAGTATTTCGGCTGGCGGCTGAGCGGTGTTGCCGCCGGCGAACTGACATCCGTCGGCTGCCACACCCACCTTTGGCATCCCGGCCGGCGGGACTTCACCGAGTTAGTCGATACGCAGGGGTGGCGTGAGCTCTTTCCGCCGATGCGCCCGGCCTTCGAGCCGCTGGGCCCGGTCGTGCCCGAGGTGGCCCGGGAGACGGGTCTGCCCGCAGATTGCATGGTCTATCCCGGCGTGCATGACTCCAATGCGAACTTCGCGCTCTACCTGCGCGGTCATCGAACACCGTTCAGCCTGATCTCCGCGGGCACGTGGGTCGTCATCATGAGCCCGCGCATGCCGCTGGATTCACTCGATCCGAACCGCGACACGATGGCGATCGTCGACGTGGAAGGAAACCCGCTTCCCACGGCACGCTACATGGGCGGGCGGGATTTTGAGCTTCTTACAAAAGGGGAGGGCGCCGGCATTCTGTTTACCGAGGCCGATCTTCTCCACGTGATCGAGCAGGGCAGCTTTGTGCTCCCCTCTCTCACGCCCGGCGGGCCGTTCATGGGAAGGAAAAGGGAAATGCGTGGGTCGGAGCCGGGCAAGCCGGCCGAGGCGGCGGCGCGCGCCACGCTCTACGTGGCCCTCATGACCGCGGCCAGTTGCCGGCTGATGCGGACGGACGGCGAGTTGATCATTGACGGCGGGTTCGCCAACAACGAGTGGTATTGCCGGCTGGTTGCCGCCCTCACGGGGCATGAACGCTGCCTCGTCAATCCCGATTCGCAGGGGACCGCCATCGGCGCGGGAATGCTCGCGTCGTGGGACCTGGCTGAAGTGGATTGGCCGCTGCAATTGCGCGAGATCGAGCCCTTCGCGCACGCTGAACTTGACCGGTACCGAAAAACGTGGGAAGCAGCGCTATGAGTTGGGGCCGAACCGTTCCGCCGATCGTCGACGACGAGCAGGTCGAGTTTTTCCGTCAGAATGGCTACCTCAAGGTCGAGGGTTTCGTGTCGGACGAAGAGTTGAATCGCCTGCAGGAAGAAACGATGGCCCTGGTCGACTATGGGCTGGCGGAATTCCGTGACGAACCCGGCTATTATTACGCCCCGTCGGAGACGGGGGAGGGCGTCGTCCTTTCCCGTATCGATTTCATTACGGGCCGCTGCGACTCCTGCAAGTGGCTGATCGGGCACCCCGACCTGCTGCGGATGGTGGAGCGGATCAGCGGAAAGGATTTCCTGTCGATCGGCGACGCCATGGTCGTGAAGGTCCCCGGCGAGGGAGCGCAGGTGACCTGGCATCGGGACCACGGCTCCGCCTGGGCCGGGACGCCGCAGAACTACAACGTCGACATCTACCTGGACGACGCGCCGGAGGAGACCTGCCTGTGGGCGATCCCGGGCAGCAACCTTTGGCCCGACGAAAAGGCCGCGCCGTTTCAACGAAAGGATTGTGTACCGTCCGAGGTACCGGAGGCGGTGCCTATGCTGATGAAGGCGGGCGACGTCATCCTGCATGACGCGCGGCTGATCCACGGATCGCCACGGACCTCTTCCGAGTCGATTCGCCGCACGTTCTATTGCTGGTTCTATTCCTTGAAGGCGCTGGAGCCCTTCGACGGCACGCCGGGCTACCAGGCGAAGCGCAGGCGAGCCCTGCACCAGTGTATCGAGGCGCGAAAGAAATCTCCTTACACGGCGGGTGAAGTGCCCTTCGAATACCGCGCCGAGGTCCCGGGCGCGACCCTGGACGGACCCGATGTCTCGCATATCTACACCGAACACGGATACTGGGATCCCGCCCGCGTCCTCCCGACGTCGGGCACAAAGCGATAGCCTCGGGCAGCGGCCGGGGGAACCGTGGGTCTTTTCACTTCGCCGTTGACCTCGGTACATACATTCAACCCGACGGACCCGTTGCCCAGCGGCATCGAGTCATCGGTACTGCATTGGATACGACCAGGGAATCAGAATCCTCCACACAGTCTGCGCGTTCACCATTGACCGCAAAGCGGATCGAGTACAGGTGTGGAATGGGCGGGTGGTTCCCGGTGCGCGGTCACGAGCGGCTAATGCGCCGCGCTACTTCGCCAAACCCGACCGCCCGGGAATTCGTAGGCATGGAGCGACGCCGGCTTCATGGTGTTGCTGTACCCCGGGGCATCCGGGAGTTGGTAGCGGCCATTTTTCATCAACACGGCATGCACGAAATGCTCATGCAAATGATCCGTGTGCTCGATCACGACATTCTCTAACGATGGCGCCACCGCCAGATAGTTGAACGCCGCCAGGTGCTGAACCTGCTCGCCCAGGCCAACACCACCGGCATGCGGACATACGGGAATGTCGAACTTCGCCGCCATCAGCAGGACGGCGAGCACTTCGTTGACGCCCCCCAGCCGGCAACTGTCAATCTGGCAGAAACTCATGGCGCCGGCCTGCATGAATTGCTTATAGAGCACCGCGTTGCTGATGCACTCCCCCGCCGCCACGCCGATGGGCGCCACAGCCTTGGCAATCCTCGCATGCGCAAGAATGTCATCGGGATGCGTCGGCTCCTCGATCCAGAGTGGATCGCAGGGCGCCAGCCGGGCCATGCACTCGATCGCCTGGTCGGCGCTCCACACCTGGTTGGCATCGACCATGAGGCGCCCCTCGGCTCCCATCACATCCCGTATCAGCGCCGCCCGGCGCACCTCGGCCTCAATGTCCACCCCGACCTTCATCTTGAAGGAGGTCCACCCATCCGCCATGTATTTCCTCACCCGGTCGCCGACCTGCGCATCGCTGTAACCGAGCCAGCCGGCACTTGAGGTGTACGACGGCAGTCCGGTTTCCACCAGCTCCGCAGCCCGGCCGCGCCGGCCCGCCACGTGCGCCTCCAGGATCTCTCGTGCCTCGGCCTCGGTGAGCGCGTCGTCGATATGCTGGAAGTCAATGCAATCGATGAGGGCTTGCGGGGACATGTCCGCCAGGAGTCGCCACAGGGGCTTACCCTCCGCCTTCGCCCGGAGGTCCCAGACGGCGTTGACCAGAGCGGCCGCGCCGAAGTGCACCACTCCCTTTTCCGGACCCAGCCAGCGCAGCTGTCCGTCATTGGTGAGGCTGAACCAGAAGGCACGCATGTCGGCGTAGATGTCCGCCAGTTCGCGGCCGATCACGAGATCCCTGAACGCCTCGATCATGGCCACGCAGAC
>CAUYYU010000249.1:0-3716 GCA_963577415.1 Chloroflexota bacterium | reverse complement strand
GCGCGATCTGGGGGGTGGCGTGGTGATAAACATCGCGTCCATCGCCGGTCGGGAGGGGCGAACGTTGTCCGCCCCCTACGCCGCGAGCAAGGCGGTAGTGATCAATCTGGTGCGCTCTTGCTCGCGCATCGTCGCCCCGGAAGGCATACGGATCAACGCCGTGTGCCCAGGAATCGTCGATACGGAGTTCAATTGGGCGATCGACGAAATGAAATCCGAGGAACTAGGCTTGCCCAAGGGCGAGTTCTTAAAGTCCCGGGTGGAGGAGATCCCGCTCGGACGGCTCGAGGAGCCCGAAGATGTTGCGGGTCTCGTTGCGTTCCTAGCTTCGGATGCCGCGTCGTACATAACCGGCCAGACGATCACGGTAGACGGCGGAGTGGTGGTGTCGTAGGCATAGTTGGAGCGGCTCGCGGCGGGTCCCTCAGCTACCGCCTATCGTTCGGCGAGGTTTAAACAGATGCCGATTGTATCCGCGACTGATCTTCGAAACGTCACCAAGAGCATCCTCCAGAACGAGGGCGCTACCGAAGCGAACGCGAGCCGCGTAGCGGAAGGGTTGGTGGCATCGAACCTGGCGGGACATGATTCTCACGGCGTCCAGATGGTCATGGGTTATGCGAACGCGATTCGTGAAGGCTACATAGATCCCGCGGCCGAGCCTGAGATCGTGCAAGAAACGTCATCCACAGCTCTCGTGCGCGGACACTGGGGATTCGGCCACGTTGCCGCGAAGTTCGCCCTAGAGGCGGCGGTCGCCAAGGCCAAGCGCGAGAGCATCGCGTGGGTGAATCTCGTGGAGGCGAATCACACGGGCCGGGTGGGCGAGTACGTGGAGATGGCCGTTGACGGTGGAATAGCCACCATAATCACCGTGGGCGGAGCGGGCGAAGACACCCCTATGGCGGTTCCATTCGGCGGAAGAGAGGCTTTGCTTTCAACGAATCCGATCGCCTTCGGATTTCCAGCCGGGGACGAACCGCCGTTAATTGCGGACTTTGCCACCACAACCGTCGCCGGCGGAAAGGTTCTGCTGGCAAAAAACAAAGGAGAGGAGCTGCCCCTGGGCTGTGTCGTGGATAGGGACGGCGTCCCATCGACCAATCCGGAGGACTTCTACGATGGGGGTGCCTTAGTTCAATTCGGCGGCCACAAAGGCTACGCGATCTCGCTGCTGGTGGAGTTCATGGGGCGAATCTTAGGAGCCGCCGACGATTTTGCAGATACAGACCGAGGTGGGCCGATGTTCCGCCGCGGGGCGAGCTCCCGCCACGTTGGCGTGTCAATCTTAGCCATGGATCCGCGTGCATTCGAAGGGCGCGCCAGCGCGGCCGAAAAGTCGGCCAGGTTTCTACGCAAGCTGCGATCGGCGCCCACAGCGACCGCGGTGAGCAATGTCATGTCTCCCGGGGACCAGGAACGCACGTCAAAATTTGAGCGCGCGGCCGTCGGCATCCCGATTCCCGATGAAGTTTGGGATGGTATTCAGGCGCTCCTTGCCTATCCGAGCGAGCGGCCCCGCGTACCGTAGCTGAATTTGGATTGCGCCTGATAACCGGTTGGCCATCCCGGCGGCGGGGAGCAGATCGCCGGACGCCGACGACGCCCGATCATTTGATGCCATAATCGGCCGTGTCTCGCGGAACTCGGCAATCGGGGAGTTGGGTATGTGGGATCTCTTGCTGTCACCGGAGGAAGTCCAGTCCGCGACGGGCCCTAGCCGCGCTGGCCGGTGGAGCGGCTGATGCGCCACTGTCTGGCCTTGAACAATTTCGCCTTCCACTACGCGGCAAATGGCCAAACGACCGAGATGGGGAGACGCGTCCAGATTCGTCACCAGGGTCTGAAGCTGTCCGGTGTCCTGATAAGTCGGCGCCGGGATGTGCTCTGCCATAAGACAAAACAACGGGCCTTTGCGGCGCGCCTAGATGGTGCGGAGAGGTGGGGGAATGCGCCAGTGGCTGACTTCGTGGCGTAGGGGGCGGGCGTTGACGAGGGTGACAACGGCGATGACGATTCCCAAGCCCCCTCGGGTGTGACCGAAATGTGCCGAAACTGGCGTCAGCATAGGGCTGGTCTGCAACGCAGCCGCGGAGGAAGCAGACGGCGAAGCATGAAATCCGGCTCCAGCCAGAGGGTGGCAGTTCGGGGGATGCGCGCATCGAAATCGAGGGGAGTGCAGTTTGGGTGGACGGTGAGGATGGCCCTGCGTCGACCTTGCGGATCGTCAATGACATCCGAGGAAATCTCCAGAGCACAAACCAGGCAACGGCTTTCGTGGCGCCGATGGCGAGGGTTCGGCAGCTAGAGCTCATCGAGGATGAGGTCCGGCCGCGTCGAGTAGACAACGAAGTGGTGAAGTTGTCGTGATTGGCTGGCGGATTCCGTACCGGATCCATAGCCTGAACCGAAGCTAGCAGGGCTCGCCTGGTGGGCACGCGCGATCAGATCACCGCCAACCCCGGCCAAGATGTGCGCCAGGATCTGGGGCCGTGACCGATCACCAGGCTCGAGCCGCCCACCGACTCGTGCACGGGCCGACCCAACTCCTTGTCGGTGATATCCCAGGGCGGGATGTTAATCGCGCTCCACCCCGCGTAGGCCATTCCACCCTTCTCGCTCACCATCGTCGATTCCAAGATTAGGTGCCCAATCAATTCTCGCTCGAATGGGCTCCGTCCGACCAGACCGTCGCCAGGTCGTGTTCTATGACGCCCACGACGGTGTCGGGATCCTGTCCACGCAGTACTCCTCCTCAGACCCACCATTCACTTCTTGGTGCCCACGAATACAAGCACCGTACGGACGGGCGCGGGTATTGACATGCGCAATAAGAAACCGGGGCCTGGCGCCGTCAAGCGCCGGGCCCCGGTTCTGTGCACGAGGTAGGTGCAGAGTGCAGTTAGCCAGTGACTACCAGCTGTTGCTGCGGGAGCCGGAAGAGGCGGCGCCTTAGGACTTCCCGCGGGCCTCGTTGACGGTGACCTCACGACCGTCCAGTTCGCGGCTGTTGAGGCCAGCGATCGCCGACCGGGCTTCTTCGGCGTCAGGCATGGTTACGAAGCCGAACCCTCGTGAACGATTCGTGTCGCGGTCGGTAATTACGCTGGCGCGGCTCACGGCACCGAAGGCTTCAAACGCGCTGCGCAGAGTTGAGTCAGTCGTGTC
Source organism: Chloroflexota bacterium (assembly GCA_963577415.1). Taxonomy (GTDB): domain Bacteria; phylum Chloroflexota; class UBA11872; order UBA11872; family VXNJ01; genus JASLPR01. The sequence goes on along the minus strand of CAUYYU010000249.1, from coordinate 548 downwards.
GAAGGACAAATTGCCCACATAGATTTCCATTGGATGCTCCAAACCGATCTTTCGCGGTGATCCTCACCGCAGCATGAACCCATAACGGCGCGATATGCGCAGCTCGGGCTCGTAAACAGGACTTGTCGAATGCGTGCTAAGGGGAGTGGTAAGTAAAAGGTGGTGGGTCGCGCCCCGGTGTGTAGCCTCGACTACTAGTCGGCTTGGAGGGCAACCGCGTCCCTAGACTGATGCACAACGTCGGATCACGCCCGACCGGGCAACCATACAGCCTCTGTGGTCGATCGCATACACATTTGCCGTGGCCGTTGATGCTGACAGGGGCGGAGCCCGAGGGTCGGCCGAGCAACCTGTCGAAGGCATCTCTGCCCCAGCGAAGGCCGTAGCACCGTAGAAGGTTGGCGAGTCAGAACTATCCCTCTGGTTGGCCAAGAGTCATCTGGAAGCCTGATCGACGGTGAGATCCGGCGAAACCGCGAGGGGACCCGGTGACCCGAGTGGGAATCGAACCCACAACCTACTGATTAAGAGGTATTTCGGCCTGAGCG
>CAUYYU010000248.1:0-3740 GCA_963577415.1 Chloroflexota bacterium | reverse complement strand
GCGCTCGGCCACCTCTAATTGCAGCATAAGCGTCAAGGTGTAGGGACGGTACCCGGATTTTATGAGGTCCACCATCAGCGGAGTGCCGACGCTATAGGGCAGATTGGCGACGACGTGATAGGGCGCGCCATCGAACAGCAGTTCGGTGACCACTTCACGAGCGTCGGCGCGGATGACTTTGACGTTTTTCATAGATCCGACTGACTGCCGCAGGCTTTCGGCAAGGTTGTAGTCCACTTCGACGGCGGCCAGGCGGCCGGCGGCGGCGGCCAAGCGGGTCGTGAGGACGCCGCTGCCGGCGCCGATTTCCAGCACGTTGGCGCCGGCCGGGAGACGGGCGGCGCGGATGATGCGACCGGCGATCGAGAGATCGACGAGCAGATTCTGGCCGCGCCGACGATTCGGCCGAAAGCCAGCGGGCACGCCGGACGGCCGCCGAGAGCGGCGGGATCGGGTGGGCGGGGATGAGCCCCGGGCGTTGGGGCCGGACCAGTTTCGTTTTGGCTTCTGGCGGGTCAAGCGGTCTCCATTGCAAACGCCAATTATGTCAGACGGGGCGGACGGTTGAGTATCGAAGCAACCAAAGCCCGGGCACAATCGCGACCCAGCAGAGGACGGCGCCGAGTATGAAAAGATCGGCGAACATGGAACCGGCGGCCAGTTTGATTCCCAACTGGTACTGGACGCCCAAGGCGTCCAACTCGGCGGCGGTTTCGGTTCCGGTGCCGAGCGGGAGCGGGAGGGTGGAGGCGGCGGCGTTGAATCTCCGCAAAGCCCAGGGGGTGAGGGAGGCGAGGGCGATCATCATGCCAAGGAGCCGGGAAACGCTGACCATGGCGGCGGCGACTCCCGCGTTATCGCGTCCGGCTCCGGCCACAACGACGCCGGTGAGGGGAGCGATGACGAGTCCGAAGCCCGCCCCGGCGATGAGGAGATCGCGAGTCATGACGGTATCGCCGGGGCTGATGCCCCACCGGGAGGCGAGCAACAGCCCCAGACCTGCCAGAGCGGCCCCGGTGGAAACGATGGTCACGTTTCCGATCCGGGAGGCGGCGAATCCTCCAACGATCGCTCCGACAGGGATCGCCATGGTCATTTGTATGAGTAAGAGGCCGCCGCCGAGGGCGTCTCGTTCCAGGACGGTGGCGGCATAGAGAGGGATGTTGACCATGGGCACGATGAGTCCTGCGCCCACGAGCAGGCTGGCGAGGTTGCCGGCCGAAAACTCGTGTCGCTGGAACATGTTCAGATTCATGAGCGGCGCGGCGGTTCGTCTCTCGACGGAGACGAAAGCGGCCAGTACGACCAACGCGGCGATTATCAGGACGGCCACAGTGAGGCCGGACATGATTTCGTCGCGGGCGATGCCCACAGTGATCAGCGTCAGGCCCAGCATGGCCAGGATTGCGCCTCGCCAGTCGAGTGGCAGTTGAACCGGGCTGGAGCGATCGCGAAAAAAGAGCACGGTCAGGGCTAGCAGGGCGGCCAAGGGCAGGTTGATATAGAAGATCCAACGCCAGCCCGCGAACTGGGTGATGGCGGCGCCCCAGAAGGGGCCGAGAACGCCGCCCATCTCGGCGACGGCGATGATGAGTCCGAAAACGACGATGCGGCTGCGACCGCGGTAGTCCCCGGCGGCCTGGGCGAGTGCAACCGGTATGAGCGCCCCACCACCGGCGGCCTGCAGGAAACGGGCGCCAACGAGGAACCAGAGATTGTCGGCCAGGGCGGCGGCCAAGGAAGCGGCGGCGAAAAGCCCGAGTGCGCCCAGGAAGACGAGCCGGCGGGAATAGATGTCAGCCAAGCGACCGGCGAGCGGCAGCGCGACGGCGTAACCGATTAGGAATCCGTTCACGATCCAGGCGGCGCGGTCGATATTCCTGAACTCGATGCCCAAGTCGGAGACCATGGATGGGATGGCGGTGACGACGACAGTCTGATCCAGCGCGGTGATAAAAATGCCGACGGTGAGGACATAGAGAAATGCCCGGGACTGCCTCTGATTTCCGGGCTCCGACGTGGCGGAACGCCGATCAGGCTGGTGGGACGATTTCAACGACTTCGCCGAAGCGGGAGAACTCGATCGTGCGCTCCACGTTGTCGGGGTCGCCGACGACGGTCGGCCCGGTCAGGATGACTTTGTGCACCAGGAAATTGCTCTTCCCGATCCAAGCTTCGACGGCGGTGTTTCCGGGAGCCGGTTTGGATTGAAAAAAAGGAGCGACCAGCAGGTTATCTGCGGTGGCGGTAATGCGCCAGGCGTCGATTCCGTCGAGGGAGTCCTGGCCCACTACTTTCGCGTAGACCAGCGCCGACAGGATGGCGGTGACGCCTATCTGCGGGTCCAGCAACGACCCGGCGATGGCGGGGGTGGGCAGAGCCTGCCACTGATCCGGGGCGATGGGATTGTTGACATATTGCACGCCCTGGACGGCCCGAAACTTGACGCTGACGACCATGCCCAGCACTTTCGCCCTCAATTCGGCCTGCATGCGATCGGGCCGGACCACGTCGCCTTCGGCCCGGGTGACGTTCAGGCCGGGCATCATTTCGATGGGGGCGTCTTCGAGGCCCAGGACGAAGTGCACGGCCCGCACGTGATTCATGTTCACGGTGGAGGCCGATACCAGATCCCGGGCATCTGGAAAGCTGTCTCCGGATCCGCAGGCCGCAAGCAAGATGGCAAGGCCGGCGGCGAGGTTGGCAAGCGTCCAGCGCCAGCGATGCGTGCGCAGGGGGGGCGATCGGCGGCGTACGAAGTCCAAATCAATCACCTGAGCCGACGCCGGAGGTGAGATGCTCCCGCAGGGCGGCGATCGCCCGGCTGCGGTGGCTGATGCGATCCTTCACGTCGGCACCCAACTCGCCAAAACTTTGGGCGTAGCCGTCTGGCACGAACAGCGGATCGTAGCCAAACCCGTAGGGGCCCAAAGTCTGAGCCGCGATCGACCCGTCGCAGGTGGCTTCGCCCTCAAACAATACGGTCCCTTCGCGGGCAAGGACGACGGCGCAGCGAAAGCGAGCGGTGCGGTGGTCTACGGGAACGCGGTCGAGCATCTCAAGGAGGCGGGAATTGCGGGCCGCGTCGGTGCCCAGCCCTTCAAAGCGATTGGATCGCACTCCGGGGGCGCCGTCCAGAGCGTCGACTTGCAGGCCAGAGTCGTCGGCGACGACGGCCAGCCCGGTTTCGGCGGAGAAGGCTAGGGCTTTGAGTCGCGCGTTAACGGCCATCGTGTCTCCGGTCTCTTCGACCTCCAGTTCGATTCCCAGCTCTTGCGGTCCCATAATCTCGAGGCCGGGAATATTCATGATCCGGCGGAATTCGGTCAATTTGTGCTGGTTGTTGGATGCCAGCAGCAGGCGGTCGACAGGACTTTCGTTCATGTGAGGCCCGCCCCCACGGCATTGTCACCGAGAAACGCGGCGAGGTCGTCTTCGTCGAGCCCGGCGTTCCGTACCCGCCGCAACATCCGCCGTTGACTGGTGAGTGGGAAGTCGCTGCCGAAGAGAACCCGGCCGGGAGCCAGCCGCGTCATGAGGCCGTACACGTGCTGGTCGTAAAGAAGGTGGGAAGCGGCGGAATCGTAGAAGCAGTTCGAGGTCCGCGCGGCGATCTCGGGCATGAGCTCATAGAAACCGAAGCCGCCGCCCCAATGCGGCAGGATGAGTTTGAGGTCCGGAGGCATGTCCCTGACGAAGGCGGCCACCTGCGCCGGACCGTTGCCGTCTTTGCCCGGGTA
>CAUYYU010000247.1:0-3744 GCA_963577415.1 Chloroflexota bacterium | reverse complement strand
AGTCGCCGCTCCGAAAGTTTGGCGCCTTTCGCTAGCAGGAGATCGCCACGGTCGCTCATCAGACCTTTGGCCATGATCGTCCCGGGGGGGCAGCCGTCAATTGCTACTCAACGCATCTATTTTCCCACCGGGATTTGTCGTGAACCCCGGTGCCTCCCTCTAATGTTTCGGCCATTTCCGTTTGCACGGCCGGCTCGCCGATTGTTATCCACGGCCGGCCGATCGCCGGCCCGCCGTGACTCCCCCATCCTTTACAGAGTTTGCGCTACCCGGAACGACGGGGAACGCACATTAGGCGCTAACCGGTCAGAACCGTCAGCAAACCTCTTTACAGTGGTCAAACGTCTTGACCCTGGATATGGTCGTGCGACGGCGACGGGCCCCTGTGAAAAGACCAAAATCCCGTTGCGCTGCAGTCGAGCGAACGATAGTGTCTTGGAAAGAGGCACACCCATCAATTTCTACGAAACAGCTACTTGAAGGTAATTCCAGCGAATCCCCGCGGATACTGCCACGGGGTCGTCACCGCCCTCCGCATGGCCCGTGAGATCGCGGCCGCCGAGTCGGGTCCCGTTTACATGCTTGGCTATCTGGTGCACAACGAACATCTGACGGGCGAGCTGGAAGAACTGGGAATCACCCTCATCGACGTAGACGACCGAATGGCGGGGCTTGAGGCTATTACCGAGGGCACGGTCATCTTCACCGCCCACGGAATCTCACCGGCTGTGCGGGCAAGGGCCGAGGAGCTGGGGTTGACCTGTGTGGACACCACCTGCTCGGACGTGCAGAAGACTCACGATCTCATCAACGATCTGGTGGGAGATGGCTACCAGATCATCTACGTCGGCCGCCCGGGGCACCCCGAGGCAATTGGCTGTGTTGGCGAAGCGCCCGATGCGGTGCATCTGGTGGAAGATGCGGAAGATGTGGCGGCGCTGGATCTTGATGCACGGCCGGTCGCGGTGACTACGCAAACCACGCTGAGTGTGTGGGACACGGCCGGGGTCATTCGGTCCATTAAAGAGCGATTTCCCGCCGCCGAGATATTCAACGAAATCTGTGCCGCCACTCAAGACCGGCAGGAGGCGATCGTGGAGGTCGCCGCGGATGCCGATCTGGTCCTGGTGGTTGGCAGCCGTCGCAGTTCGAACTCGCAGCGCCTGGTCGAGGTCACCCGGCAGCGTACCGGCAAACCGGCGTACCTGATCGACTCGGTCGCCGAAATTGATGACGCCTGGTTCGATGGTTGCAAGGTTGTGGCGGTGTCGTCCGGGGCCTCCACTCCCTCACCGCTTACCCGCGAGGTCATCCGCCAGTTGGAAGCGATGCCGACCCCCGCCGACTAGTCTCACCGAAGGACTTCGCGTACCGCTTCCCAGCTGAACGGCCACCCGTCGCCAAATTGCGCCCCGGAGTCGGCGAAAGGAATTCGGCCCTCATCTTCGGGATCGTACAACTGCGTCGGGAAGTTCGTCAGAATCGCCCGTCCGGCGGGTGACACCACGAAGCCGTGGTGCACCCGCTCCGGGATCATCAGCGCGTACTGTCCATTCGAGCCCTGCGCGGAGCCCATCCGAAAAAGATTGATCAGGCCTTTGGTGGGGGAGCCGGGTCGCGGATCGTGTACCCCCACGACCAGGTCGCCGTCTATCACCACGAATCGATCTCGCTGGTTCTGGTGGACGTGCCACTGATCCTCGTCCCGGGCCACCCCGGCCCTTGTCACTGAGTAGTACGTCTGTTGGAAGGGTAGGAGGTCGTCGTCGTAGAAGTCCTCCCAGTCGACTTTGAGAGTCTCCACCAGGTTGCCACGATCGTCGGAATTGACCCGCAACCTCCTTACCCTGATACCGCTGATATGCGATTCTAGATCAAAGGGATCGGTGAACTGAACGGCCATATTTTGGTCTTGCCCGCACCTTTCGCGCCGGGGATATCAGTACTCAGACATATAGCGTCTTCGTTGCCCGGTAGAACATAACACTATTGACTCGGCCATCCCCGGGCGTCTGACTCCGTCACTTGGAACGAGTACACTTTCCGCCCCTGGCAGCCCGTGAACCGGATTGGCCAGTTTTGGGACTTTCCTTATCTACCCCGAAAGAGGGTCTTGCATGACTGGCGCCGATGTGATTGCCTGCATCCTTAAGGCCGAGGGTGTGATCCAAGTTCTCAATTTTCCGTATTCGCCAATCATCGACGCCATGGCCCGCGCCGGGATTAGGATCATCACCTCGCGCCAGGAGCGGGTCGCCGGCAACATGGCTGACGGGATCTCCCGCTCGACCAACGGCCGCCAGATCGGCACGTTCACCGTGCAGCACAGCGCCGGCTCCGAAAACGCCTTCGCCGGTGTGGCCCATGCCTACACCGATTCGAGCCCCATGTTGTATCTCCCGGGGCATCCCGGGCTCGACGCCATCGGGATTTCGCCCACCTTCGACAGCGAGGCCAATTACGGCGCCACCACCAAGTTGGCCATGAAGATCTTTACCACCAGGCAGATCCCGGAGCGCATGCGACAGGCATATACCGCGCTGCGCTCCGGCAGGCCGAGACCGGTGATGGTTGAAATACCCTCCAGTGTCGCCACAGGCGAATTCGAGGGAGACTTCGACTATGAGCCGGTGCCGTGGATGCGTTCCGGCCCCGACACCGGCGCGGTGCGCGAGGCGGCGGAACGCCTCCTCGCCGCCGAAAATCCGCTGATCTGGGTTGGCCACGGCGTCCACTGGGCCGAGGCTTACGACGAGCTACAGGATGTCGCCGAGCTTCTGGGCGTTCCCGTCATGACGACGCTCATGGGTAAGAGCGCCTTCGATGAATCGCACGAACTGTCCGCCGGTATGGGCGCCATCAGCGTCACCGCGATGGTCGCCCATTACCTCCGCGAGTCCGACTCGCTCCTCGCCGTCGGCTCCAGTCTTACGGTGGCTTCGTTCACTCCGGTGATCCCGGCTGGCAAAACCATCATTCACGCCACCAACGATCCCATCGACATCAATAAGAGCCATCCAACCGCCGTCCCCATCGTCAGCGACGCGAAACTCTTCCTGGCGGCTCTGGCCGAGGAGCTGCGCCGAATCGGCGCCGATCGCACCGCCATTCGCCGCCGCAACGTCGAGTTGCTGGCGCGGCTTCGATCCGAGTGGGAGGCGGACTACGAATCCCTCTTCAGCGATGATTCAAGTCCCATCAACGGCTATCGCATGTTCCGCGAGCTCTGGAGCCTGCTGGACCCGGCGACGTCCATATTGACCCACGAATCTGGCGCCGTCCGCGACATTCAGAGCGTCTTCTACCGTGCCACCACACCGCGGAGCTATCTCGGATGGGGACAGTCTTCCCAACTGGGTTTCTCCCTCGGTCTGGCGATGGGCGCCAAACTCGCCAATCCCGACAAGCTCGTCGTCAACGTCATGGGGGACGCCTCCATTGGTATGACCGGCATGGACCTGGCCACGGCCTCACAGTACGAGATACCGATTCTGACGGTGGTCAAGCACGATTCGATATTTAGCGGATATGACAAGCACATCCCGGACGCGATCAAGCGCTACAAGTCTTCCACCATGGAGGGCGATTACGCGGCGGTCGCCATCGCGCTCGGGTGCCATGCAGAGCGGGTAGAGACGCTGGCCGAGCTGCGACCGGCGCTCCAGCGGGCCATCACTGCGGTAAATGAAGGCCAGCCCGCCCTGGTGGATGTCATCACCACCGAGACCCGCAGACTTTCGACAA
>CAUYYU010000246.1:0-3777 GCA_963577415.1 Chloroflexota bacterium | reverse complement strand
CGCCCCCAACCTCGACACCAGCATATCCAGTGCCCGCTCCCAGCCAATCACTTCGTAACGGCCATCTCCCCGGGTTCCCGCCGGGATCATCGGCTCCTTGATGCGGTCGGGGTGGTAAAGGGACTGCACCCCTGCCTGGGCTCGTACGTCCGTCTTCCCCTGGTTAATTGGGAATCCCGGATTTCCCTCCACCTTTTTCGCCCTCCCGTCCACCGTCCGCACCACCACGCTGTTGCCGAATCTAGAGTGCGCGTCAGCCGTGGCGAACCAAACGCTGTCACCCGGCAGCGACTGCTCTGGGGCCAGCACAAAGCTCTGAACCCGCGATTCGCGTTCGGGAGCTGCGCATCCCACGACCACCACGCTGCCGGCGGCTCCCGCGGCTCCCGCTAGAAATTTTCTACGTCCGAGATGCATTAGCGATTACCTCAAGCTCACTTGTGGCATGTGGAGCAATCCAGCGGAGCGCTGTCTTTTAAAATTACGTTGTCAGCTGGCGCCGCGCTCGACTTGGGCTGGTTGTCGGTATCCCGATGGCACCCCATGCACTCGCCCATGTTGAGCGCGTTCACCTGTTTGATCACCTGTGCCTGTGTGACATCGCCGTGACACGTCGCGCACGAAACGTTCGCATCTATGTGAGCGGAATGTACGAACCGAACGTGATCCGGAAGGCGATACACCCGGGTCCACTCGATCGGTTCCCGATCTTCCCATTTCTGCACCAGAAGTTGAACTTCCGGAAGTTCCTGCCCGATAACCGAATGGCAGTACATGCACTGCTCCACCGACGGCAGCGTCGCCTGGGCGCCTGTGTTCACCCCGCGATGGCAGAATTCACACGCGATGGCGTTGTCACCGGCGTGGATCGAGTGATCGTAGGCGATCGGCTGAGTGGGGGCCGGCCTGATCGTTCCACCCGATGCTCCGAGGAAGATCAATACCGCCACCGCCGACGCCGTCGCCAAGCCCATCACGGTAAGTGGAATAACGATGAACGCAAGCTGCCGACCGGTCAGCCGGGGCATGAAAGCGCGCAGCAGATTCATAGGCTAAATGAGCATCCGCGGGAATATCTCGGGCAGGATATCGATTGCCAGCAGCACCGCCTTTACCGCGATCGCCACCGCCGCTGTAAAACTGAACGCCGCGAACGCGTAGATCGGCATCCGCAGCCTTCTGGCAACGTGACTATCCACATCGCCGGTCAATGCCAGCGACGGAACTAGGCCGTGGGCAACGATGTAGGACGCCCCTGCGCCAACAAGCGCAGCCGCGAATACCCACAGATGGGCTACCAGTTCCGACAGCCGCACCCACTCCGCCTCGGTGAGCGAGGCTATCTCCAAATCTACCCCCTGAAGATCATTGGGTACCACAAACCGACGCATCTTATTAGGTTCCAGACGCCTCTCGCAAATTCGATTTTCGGCCCACTCCCAACGTAGTCCGTGTTCCGCTAGTAAGCCCGGCAGCCGCCTGCTTCACCACACCGAATACCACATTTGACGTAGAGTCCCATCACCTGACCCCAGAGTTTACCCAGGGGTGGTAGTCACGGGCCTTACACACGTGTGTTCGCGACGGGGAACCGCAGCCGCGCCCGGGCGTCGGCGGATACTGAAACGGGCGTTTCCTGCCCTCGCTCGCCGTCATCAGAGCAGTCCGGTCAGATATTCGGCCAGTCCCTGGCGTTCGACCTGTCCGATAGTCAGGTCCGCCACCTCGAGAATCGGCCGGCTGGCGTTTCCCATGGCCACCCCGGTGCCGGCCCACACAATCATCTCCTTGTCGTTTACGTCGTCACCGATCGCCAGCACCCGATCGCGGGGCACCCCCAGGTGCGAGGCCAGCCAGGCTAGAGCCGACCCCTTCGAGACTTCCCGGCCGACCACCTCAAGCACCAGCTCGGCGAACGCGTAATTCGTCCAGGGCATGGTACGCACGTCAGCGGGGTGACGCCGTTCGAGTATCGCCTCCAAGTCACGCAGTCTCTCCTTTTCACCGAAGAAGACCAGCTCCATCGCGTCCGCAAGCCCTTCGAAGCTGTCGGTCTCGACAAACGCCGCCTGATTGCGCGACGAATACATTTTCAACGACTCCACCCCGGCCATTCGCCCGAATACATAGAGCTTGCGCGTGCGTCCCGGCGTGTCGTACCAGACCCCGGTAACTCCCATTTCCCGGCCAAGCCCCACGATCTCGCGGGCCACTTCCCCCGGAATATAGCTCTCATAAAGAATCTCAGCCGTGCCGATGTTGCGAATCACCGCGCCGCTGCTTTGTATCAGGTACTCTCCCGCTCCTAACGGTTCGATCACGTCCATCGCCGTCCGCCACCGGCGGCCCGTGGCGATCACTATCGTCGCACCGCGATCGGCCACTGTGTGGATCGCCACCCTGGTCTCCGGGTGAATCTCCTTGTCGTCGGGCAGGATCGTGCCGTCAACGTCCAGCGCGATCAGGTCGAATGGCAACGAGCTCCGTCGGCCGGCCGTCGGCGGCAATGCTGACTCCTAGAGTGGTGGTGGTGGTCGGCGCATTCTATTAGGCCGGTCCGCTGGCATTACAATTTCAAAACTACGTCGCCGCGATCTGGAGCTCTCGATGGCCTACTTCATGGGGATCGATGTGGGGACTCAAGGGAGTCGTGCCGCTGTCATAGATGAAGGCGGCTCCCTGGTTGCCTCCGGCAACGGCCCGCACACCTTGCAATCTCCCCGACCCGGGTGGAGCGAACAGGATCCCGAAGAGTGGTGGGGCGCCGTCAAGATCGCTATCCGCGAGGCCGGTCAGTCGATTGACCTGAAGGCCGTCCGCGGCATCGGCATGACCGGACAGATGCACGGCTCCGTCTTTCTCGATGAGCAGGACCGCGTCATCCGCCCGGCCTTGCTCTGGAACGATCAACGCACCGCCACCCAGACCGACTGGATGACTGAAGTGGCCGGTGAGCAGCTGCTGCGAATTGCCCTCAATCCGGCCATCACCGGCTTCCAGGCCCCGAAGATCATCTGGCTTCGTGATGAAGAACCGGACAACTACCGTCGCATCCGCTCCGTCCTGCTGCCCAAGGATTTCATTCGCTTCCGGCTGACCGGCGAACGGGCGACCGACGTATCCGATGCCTCCGGCACCCTTCTGTTTGATGTCGCCAACCGGTGCTGGTCTCCGGCGCTCCTGGACGCCTTCCGGATACCGGCCGAATGGATGCCAGAATCCTTCGAAGGGCCAGATGAGACCGGCTGCATCACCGACGCTGTCGCCACGGAGCTTGGTCTGCCGGCTGGCACGCCGGTGGCTGCCGGCGGCGGTGACAACGCTGCCGCCGCCATTGGGACCGGCATCGTTCTCCCGGGCGTTGTGAGCAGCAGTATCGGCAGCAGTGGGGTTGTTTTCGCCTACAGCGAAAGACCTGACCCTCACCCGGAGGGCCGGCTGCACACCATGTGCCACTCTGTCCCGGGGGCCTTTCACTACATGGGGGTGATCCTGGCGGCAGGCCTTTCCTTCCATTGGCTGCGCGAAATCCTGCTCGAAAATACTTTCGGCGCCGCGGTTCCTCCCGGAGAAGATGCCTACGATGTGCTTACCGGTCTGGCCGGCGGCGCCCCCGACGGGGCCGAGGGTCTGGTATTTATTCCTTATCTAACCGGCGAACGCACCCCACATATGGACCCGTCAGCCCGCGGCGCCTTCGTGGGCCTGACCTCGCGACACACCACCGCCCATCTCGCCCGCGCCGTCATGGAAGGGATCACCTTCGCTCTGCGCGAC
>CAUYYU010000245.1:0-3785 GCA_963577415.1 Chloroflexota bacterium | reverse complement strand
TGCAGGGCGGCCGACTTGGTGAGCCCGATCACACCGTGCTTCGAAGCCGAGTAGGGCGGGTTGTACGGGTGCCCGCTCAATCCCGCGCCCGACGACATATTGACTATCGCCCCGCCTCCGGTGGCCAGCATCTGCCGGATCTCCTCCTGCAAACACAGCCAAACGCCGGTGAGATTGACCGCCATCACCCGGTCCCAGGCTTCCCGTGAATAGTCCACCACCAGCCTGGACTCCCCACCGATTCCCGCGTTGTTAACCGCACAATCCAGCCGTCCGAAATGCTCGACGGTCTGCTGAACGGCCGAGCGGACACCGGCCTCATCGGTAACGTCGACGCTGATGGAAATTGCCTCGCCACCAGCATCGCCGATCTCAGAAACGGTCCGCTGACCGCCCTCATCATCCACGTCCGCAACCATTACTCTGGCGCCTTCGCGGGCGAAAATCTTCGCCGTCGCCGCGCCAATTCCCGAGCCGCCGCCGGTGATAAATGCGACCTTCTCGTCAAGGATTCCAGCCATGCCATTGCCTCTCGTCGCTCGCCAAACTCAAGGCAATCCTGCCACGCCTCAGAATAAAAGTGCTGCCCTCAGAAAAAATCCGATCGGCCAACCTGAAAAAGCGCCATTCGCGAGACGAAGCAACCCGAGCCAAGCCTGCAGAAAAAATGACCCTCAGGGTCTAGACGTAGTCCTGAATCAGAGTGCCTTCCGGGACCCCGGCGCGGGCCGGGTAGCGGAACGTCTTGCCCTCGTAGTTGCGCATCACCGCCTCTTCCTCATTCAGCTCCACTAGGCGATTCGGGCCGACCGCCATCTTCCCCCCGCCGCCCGGCGCGTCGATGATGTAGGTAGGCACCGCGAACCCGGTGATGTGCCCCTGCAGGCCTTCCATAATGTCCAGCCCCACCTGCACGTCCGTGCGAAAGTGGCTGGTGCCGGTCACCAGATCAGCCTGGTAAAGATAATAGGGCTTCACCCGCATCCGCAGCAGGCCCAGCATCAGCTCCTTCATCACCTCCACGTCGTCGTTGACACCCTTCATCAGCACTGTCTGGCAGCCCAGCGGGATACCGGCGTCCGCGAGCAGCGCGCAGGCCTTTTCAGCTTCCGGCGTCAACTCTCGCGGATGATTGAAATGGGTATTTATGTAAAGTGGATGGTGCTTCTTGAGCATCGCCACCAGTTCCGGCGTTATCCGCTGCGGCAGCACGCATGGGAGCTTCGTGCCGATCCGCAGGATTTCGATATGCGGAATTGACCGCAGCTCCGTCAATATCCGGTCCAGTTGCGTGTCCGAAAGCAGCAACGGATCGCCTCCCGAGAGCAGCACATCCCGCACCTCCGTGTGCTCTCGGAGGTAGTCGAACACCGCCTCCATCTCGTGCCACGGCGGCACCGGGTTCAGCCCCACCTTTCGCTTGCGCGTGCAGAACCGGCAATAGATCGCGCAGGTGTAGGTCACCGTAAACAGCACTCGATCCGGATACCTGTGGGTGAGGTGCTTCACCGGCGAGTCCTCGCCGTCCTCTTCCAGCGCGTCGTTCGAGTACAGGTCCGGGTCTTCCAATTCCTGGGACGACGGGATCACCTGTTTCCAGATGGGGTCGTCTTTTTCCTCAATCAGACCCGTGTAATAAGCGTTGGAGAAAAACGGGTACAGCTTCCGCACCTCGTCAACCTCCGCCTGCTCCTCCGGGCTCAACTCCGCCACATCCACCCCACGACGCAGGCTGTCCCGCATCAACTTTTTCCACTCCGGCATCTCGCTCAAACCCGTCTTGCCTCCAGCTTCATACCGCTACCGCTAATAGTAAGGACATCGCGAACCGTCACCCGCAATTCTCGGTCTCCGGCGACGCTGCGCCAAGCCGTCTCCGCCGCTGGCCCCCGCTTCAGCTTCTATCCACCTGGACCGGAGCCATCACGGCGTCCGGCATTCCGTGCAGTACCTTGCTCGAGACCGGACAGGCCGTGGCCAGCACACCCGCCAGGCGCGCCTCTCCGTTCTGCACAAAATAGTACGGCGAATATCGAGCCCGCGCCGTGAACTCTTTCACCTCTTCATCATCAAAGTCATAGTACCTCGCCGGCATCGCCTGGCTGGCGTGATAATGCTGCACGATGTACGGTCCGGCGTCGAATCCGGACAGCGCCGTCTGGACGGCCTCGTTCCATTCTTCAATCTTCACGTCGTGACCGATCGTCACCCCCCGCGCCCCCCATGCCAGTTCCGAGAAGCCCGACGGCTTCAGCACCAGCCGCCGCTGTTTCTGGGTCATGTCCAGCAGGTCGTCCCAGCGTCTGATCGTCCGATTGGCCGTCTGAAATTCCGGCGAGATCGCCGCGAACGCCGGCATTTGGGTCGGGTCCACTATCCAGGTCGGCGGCAACGTTCGGCGCAGCACCGCCAGCGACTCTTCCCCAAGCTCTCTGGCCCAGAACTCCGCCAGCTCCGGGTGATGAAAGAACGCCATCATCATCTTCTCTTCCAGCTGCGGTTTTGGCGGCGGCGTCATCACCACCCGCTTGCGTTTCATCGCGTGCAGCATCAGGTCCACGTTCGGGATATTTTTGAGATCGTGCAGCTCGAAAAACCGGTAGATAACGTGCACCTTTTCCACCTGGTCGTCCAGCCTGGCCACGATGGAGCCGCCCTCCAGGTCGATCTGTCGCGGATGCACCGTCACCGCCCGCACCCCAAACTGATTCAGCCTTTCCCCCACCCAGTTCATCTCCGCCCGGTACATCTCCGACTCGTCCGACACCACCACCGCCACAAACGGATCATCCTGCCCGCTCTCCGCCACCAGCGCCCTGGCCATCTCCAGCACCAGCCCGCATTCATTACCCAGAATCTCGTGGCCGATGTCGCGATATCGCACCGTCAGCGCGTCCAGCAGCCCGATGCCGCCCGGGACGGAGTCCAGTTCCGTCGCCACGAATTCCCCATCGCCCACCGCCATCAGGTCCGGCCGGATCACCACCGGCAGGCGTGATCGCAGCCGGTTCAGCCGGCCGAGTTCAATCACCTGCTCGGATTTGCCCTTATCCAGCAGGCCGGCGATCCAGCCCGGCTGATTCCCTCGCACGCTGTCCAGGTAAAGGCGATTGCTGGCCTCGGTAAACCGGTAAAGGTGCTGACCCAGTTCCTGCAACGTCCGCGCGTCCGCCTCGGATATGCTCACCGGTTCCGGCGACAATCGCCATGGCACCTTGGACCCATCCCCCACCGGCTTTGCCGCCCCGTACAGCCCGCTCTCCGGAATGCCGGAGTTCACGTGCATCACCTGATCCCGCAGCCCGGCCCTAGCCAGCGAAGTCAATTAATCGCGCTCCCGTTCGGAGTCAAATCTCATCATTTCGATCGATTCTAGTGGAAATCCCCGCCGTCTCAGGCTCGTTTTGCCGGAGCCGCGGCCGGGTCAACACTAGAAAATGGTCCCGTCCGGCGGCGAGTCTAGCAATCCATTATCGGATTCAACCGGAATCGTTCTCACACAATTTTGCGATTCAACGGCGGGCTCCAGAGCGCTTTACACCGTATTTTACAATTCATTGACATCTCTGCGATCGGACCGATAGCATCCCGAGTTGAGCTGCGTGCAACAATTCCCAGGTCGGGCTTGATTGGCGGCATTGCGTATGCTGGCTTCTCCCGGCCCCGCCTATCCCAGATGAGTGCCCGAACTAGCGTGGGCAGTGCGCTATATGCAAGCGCCGGCGGCAAATCATTGACTATTCATACAGGAGTCACTAGCTGAAATCTAGACTCGCTCTGACGGT
>CAUYYU010000244.1:0-3789 GCA_963577415.1 Chloroflexota bacterium | reverse complement strand
GCCGACGGGGTGCGCGCTGTGGACGGTGTTCTGGCGGCGGGACCTGCTGGAGGAGATCGGCGTGCAGGATACGCCGACTACGTGGGAGGAGACGCTGGAGGTGGCGCGGCAGGCGAAGACGATTGAAAACGGCGTACTGCGCCGAGATGGGATGAATCCGCCGACGGCCGACGAGGTGCTGAGTCTGTTCATGAGCGTGTCGGGTCGGCCGGTGGTGGTGGGGGGAAGGTCGCAGCTGAACTCGGCGGACGGACGGATGGTGCTGCGGTATGTAATCGATCGGTGGCAGGCGTCGCAGGATGAGACCATGAGGTTGAGTCTGGCGGATACGGCGGGGCCGCCGCTGCTGGTGGGGGCGCGAGTGGGACAGTATGGAAACGCGGCGGGGACGCTGCGCCACTTCGTGACGACGGTGCCCGAGCTGCTGCCGGCGGTGGAAGTGGGTACGCCGCCGGTTCCGGGAGGGACGGATTACAAACCGAACGCGCCGGGGCTGAGCGCGCCAGTGGCGCTGACTTATACGGACAGTATCGCGATGACGGCGGCAACCAGGGCACCGGACATGGCGTGGGAGGCGATGCGCCAACTAGGGTCGCCAGAGGTGCTGGCGATGTATGCGGAGACTCTGTTCGTGACGCCGCCGCGGCGGTCGGCGACGGGACGGGGCTATACGCTCGAGAACGGCCAGGCGGAACTGGTGGCGGGGGTGGAGCGGTGGGGGGTAGGGGCGCCGAAGTTCCCGGGTCTGGCGGAGTTTCGGGCGACTGTCGAAAAACGGCTGGCGCCGCTACTGGTGGGACGCTTGAACGTGGAGGAGGCGCTGATGGAGATCGAGACGGAACATAATGAGGCGCTGCGGGCGCGGGGGGTTGTGGGGGATATCGTGCCGGTGGGTGGGATCAGGGGGTGAAGTGGGAGTTCATTCCGGTTCTGGGAGAATGTGAAGGTGGGCTGATCGGCGGGATGTTAGGTGGTACCGGGGGAGCGAAGCGGGATTGTAACGTCTTCATTTGTCGCACGAAACTCGGGAGGTGTGGCGGTACACGGCTGCACCTGCTAGAAAGTCGCATTCCTTGCGTACACCACATTTTACAGGGTTCGTAGTGGTCAATGTACGGCTTGTGTTTGGTGCTGGGGTCGTGCTATCGTCCCGTCCGGATAGGTCGTATGGCCTAGCGGGAGAAGGTGAGCAGCAATGCTCGCCTTCTCTTTTTATGGAATGAACACCGCGCCGTACCTATTGCCCAAATGCGCAATTGCGTCGTCGACCTGCAAGGTGAACTCGCTCGGTACGGCGGACAGCGGCATGCCGTTCGACCGTAGGATTTGCAATTTCTGACCAGACGCCACAAGGTCCGCAATCTGCAAATCCGCGACATTCATCGATCGGTTGCAAAATTTCAGTTTCTCGTCTGGAAAAACCTCCCGGTAATCCTCAGCGGTGCGATAGGGGGCCCTGAAATGTAAGAGCCGGCTGTACGCCTGCTGCAAACCTCTGTCTTCGCGCTTGGCCCGAGACTCTGGCATGACATCGGCGGCGCTTTCGGTCGTTCTATGCTTGATCAGACCCCGCACACGATTTAGCATCACTCCAAGCAAATATGAGCACGGATTCCAGAGGTCGTGGGCATACCGGTCGTGATGTGACTTCTTGTCGATGACCACTGAAAAACTCGTACAGTGGCGGCTATCAAGCGATCTAAGAAAATGGAGTAGATCGCGCTCTCCATTTCTTGTCGACTTCCGCATCCAAGAGCGTACGAAATAAGCCTCGCCGTTTGACCAAGTCCCATCGCATCAGGATCGGCGGCATGTCAAGGTCGTACGGGAATAAGTCCCTTTATTAACTGTTCGAGAGCGGGCGCGAGGCTGGACTCGTAGTAGGACCGTCCACAAACGATTCCTGTAAGGCCAAGATATCGCGCACTCAGATCCCCAAGGTTTCGGTAGGTGTGGTCACCCGACTCGTCGATGTAGACACGGTAGCCCTGCATTGAAAAGCCATTCTACCTGTGCGCCTAAGGGTGCGTCTTGTAGGAGATCGCCAGTGCGGATGTTTCAATATGACCCATTACCAGAACCCCCGGATTGTTGACCGCGGGGCGGGTAGCTGATAAATTCGCTTGCTTGGGCGTCCCCGGCCCGAGCTTATTTGTGTAAGCGGCCCCGAACCGAGCGGTGACACCAGGGTCGCGTCCCTGTTTTAAGCGGAGAAAACCCCCGAATGTTCGCTCTGGTTCGGACCGGCGGCCGGCAATACAAGATATCGCCGGGCGAGGTCTTCAAGGTAGATAGGTTGGCGGTCGAGCCGTCCTCGTCGGTGGTGCTTGATGAAGTGCTGCTGGTGAGTGAGGGAGATGAGGTGACGGTGGGGACTCCACTGGTCGATGGGGCGAACGTGGCCTGCAAGGTGGTGCGGCACGAGCGCGGGCCGAAGGTGCGGGTGTTTCGGTTCAAGGCGAAGAAGGGGTATAGGAAGCGGAGCGGTCAAAGGCGGGAATTGACGGTGCTGAGGGTGGACGGGGTGTCGCCGGACGGCAAGCGAATGACGATGGCGGAAGTGGCGGCTCCGACCAAGGCGGCGGCGAAGCCAAAAGCAAAAGCGAGGAGCAAGGCGGCGGCGAAGCCAGAGGTGAAGGCCAAGAGCAAGGCAGCAGCGAAGCCAGAGGTGAAGGCCAAGAGCAAGGCGGCGGCCAAGCCGAAGGCAAAGAGCAAGGCGGCGGCGAAGTCCACCGCCAAACCAAAGGCGAAGGCAAAGAGCAAGGCGGCGGCCAAGCCGAAGGCAAAGAGCAAGGCAAAAGCGTCCGCAAAGACAAAAAGCAAAGCAAAATCAAAGTCGAAGGCCAGCGCCAAGGCGAAATCGAAGTCGGCGAGAAAGTAGGAGAAGGTCGAGATGGCTAAGAAAAAGAATACGGGATCGACGAGAAACGGGCGCGACAGCAAGCCGAAGATGCTGGGCGTGAAGAGATTTGACGGCCAGGAAGTGCTGGCCGGAAATATCCTGGTGAGACAGCGCGGGACGAGGGTTTTCGCGGGCGAGAATGTGGGGATGGGACGGGACTTCACCCTGTTCGCGCTGAAGCCGGGGAAGGTAAAGTTCGAGTTGAAACGCGGGAAGAAACGTTACGTGAGTATCCGCGAGGACGCCGGGTAGCGACCGCCGACGGGGCGATAGCTCAGCTGGAAGAGCGCTACATTCGCATTGTAGAGGCCGAGGGTTCGAGTCCCTTTCGCTCCACCAGAAGGGGCTTAATGCCGTGGTGGGCAGAGGACTGGCGGTGGAGTGATGGGTAGGGATATCTTCCCGAGAATCCGTATCTAGCCGTAGAATCCGCTGGCGCCCGTGCGGCACGGCGAGCGCGCGGTCGAACTCCAGCAAACTAGAGGATCCATGGCGACGCAGGCATCGGCGGAGCGGCGGGCGGCGACAAGTCGGTATGACGTGCGGGCGGTGGAGGCGAAGTGGAAGGAACGCTGGGAGAAGGCGGGCATCCACCGGACGGACACGTTCTCGGATAAGCCGACGTACTACTGCCTGGTGATGTTTCCGTATCCGTCGGGAAGCGGGCTGAGTGTGGGGCATCTGCGCAATTACATCCCGGTGGACGTGATGGCGCGGTTTAAGCGGATGCAGGGTCATGAGGTCCTGCACCCAATGGGGTGGGACGCGTTCGGACTGCCGGCGGAACAGGACGCGATCGACAAGGGGCGGCATCCGGCGGAGACGACGCGGGAGTACGCGGCAAACTATCGGCGGCAATTGACTCTGGTGGGATGCGGGTACGACTA
>CAUYYU010000243.1:0-3826 GCA_963577415.1 Chloroflexota bacterium | reverse complement strand
TCGCCGAAACGGCCCTTCATGAGGTCGTGACGGGTGGGGATGGTGGCGAAGGAGCCGATGTAGCTGCGATCGAAGACCGCGCTCTCCTTCGCGAACTGATCCAGCACGGGGGTGTGGATCCAGTCGTTGCCGTGAGCGCCGACGTGATCGTAGCGCCAGGTGTCGTTCATGATGAATACGACGTTCACGGGAGCCTCCCACTCGATTGCGGCCGGATTTGCAGTCTAGTTTCGGGCGGCGAGGATTGTCGAATGACGGCGATCGGGCGATATTGAGAGGGCCGGGTCGCGACTTCCACGGCGAAGACGGCTACGATCGAACCGGCGCCTTTGGCGGAGACCGCCGAAATCATGGGAGCGATTTGGAGCCGGAAAATCTGCTGACCCAAGAAGAGGCCCGCCGTGTAGAGGCGGAGGCCATGTCGGAGAAGCGACTGCAGGACGCCATCACGGACGCAGCGCGGGGCATCGGCTGGTACGTTTATCACACTCATATCGCCAAGCGCAGCGCCGAGGGCTATCCAGATTTAACGATGGCCAATCCGGGGCTCGGCCGCCACCTATGGGTGGAGCTAAAGCGGGAGGCGAAGGACGGAAGACGCCCGGCGTTGACGCCGGCGCAGGTGGAGGTGCTGGACACTCTGGCGGGCGTACATCCGGAGGTTTACATATGGCTGCCACGGGACTGGCTGAGTGGCGCGATCGCGGCGACGCTGACCGCGCTCAATCCGGGGACGGACGATGAGATTCGGCGTACGCTATGGGCGAACCGGAGGGATTCACTCGGAGAACTTGACATAAGAGTGCTGGGATAGGGCGTGCCGAGGCGACATACGATCACGGTTGGGTGGACCAGGGATGCGCGGGATCCACTTGACATAAGTGTGATAAGTTTTGGGCCGGTGGGCAGTCTGGTAATACTGGCCCGCGAGCATGTGGGAATCGGCTAAGGATTCAGCTGCAAATGGAAGAACATGATAGGCGGCGGGACGCATTGCGGCGGTTGATGGGAATTCGCCCGGCGGGACGGGCCAGGCGGAAACCAGGGCGTCTGTTGGGCAAGGGTGGCGCTCCGGTGTACATCGCCCTGTTCGTAGTGTTTACGGGTTTCACCCTCTATGTGACGGTAACGTCGATCGCCGAGGGACTCTACTTGGGTGGTGCGATCGGGCTGGCGGTGAGTGTGGGGATGCTTTGGATGTTGTACTACGTGATTCGGTCGCGAATGTAGAACCCGGTCCATGCGGCTGGGCCGGCGGCTGATAGGATGCCAGCCGCGGGCAGAATTGCTGGCCCGACGGGTGTGACATTGGAGGCCAACCGCGGTGCGGATTCTTATAACGGGTGGGAAGGGGAACCTGGGCGGGCGGCTGGCGGCACGGCTGGCGGAGCGTGGGGGTGGGGTGACGCTGTTCGATGTCCATGATCAAGCTACGGAGGAACTGCCCGCCGCTGTGGATTGCCGGACGGTGATTGGTGATATATCCCAGCGGGACAGCTTTTTCGAGGCGGTTGGTAGGGAGGAGTTTGACTCAGTCTTCCATCTGGCGGCGATACTTTCGGCTGATGCGGAGGGGGACGCGTTGCGCGCCTGGAACGTGAACATGGAGGGAACTCGCAATGTGCTGGATGCCGCGGTGAAGTTCGGGATCGGGCGGGTGGTGTTTACAAGCACGGTGGCGAGTTTTGGGGCGCATTTGCCGGAACCTGTGAGCGTGGACGCGCCGCAGTGGCCGGAAAGCCTGTACGGGGCGAGCAAGGTCGCGGGGGAGCGGCTGGGAGTCTATTACCATCATCGCTTCGGGCTGGATTTTCGAGGGTTGCGATTGCCGGCGGTGATGGCGCCGCACGGCGCCGGGGGCGGGGCGAGCGCGTACTGCTCAAAGCTATACGTGGATGCGGTTCGACACGGCGCCTACGAGTTTTACCTCAAGCCAACGACAGGTACGGCGGTGATATACATAGACGACGCGGTGCGGGCTCTGCTGGGGATTCACGATGCGGAGGAGGGGAATCTACGGCGACGGGTATATCAGGTACACGGGGTGAGTCCGTCGGCGGAGGAGATGGCGGCGGAGGTGCTGGAGAGAATGCCGGAAGTGAGTTTCACGTATAAGGCCGATCCGGTGAGAGACGCGATCGTGCAGAGCTGGCCGTTCACTCTGGACGATGCCGAATCCGCGCGTGATTGGGGATGGCGGGCGGAATTGGATCTGGCGGCGATGACGGAACGGATGCTGGCGACGCTGACGGCTGAGGGCTAGGAGCCGCCGGCTCCGTTCAGATCAAGTGCCGGACCTTTGCCAAATGATTCGCCCGGTGCCGGTGCGCCCGTCCAGGGACATGGGGGGGGTGGTGAGAGTGAGCCGGTCGCCGTTCAGGTCGACGTAGCGCTCGATGGTGACACCGCTGCGATTGGGGAGCAGGCTGATCTCGACGATGTGTAGGACGCGATCGGAGAGCACCTCGTAACGGCCGCTGTAGGTGAGGTAGGAGCGCGCGGCGGCGGCCTGTTGCTCGACGGAGCCGCCCTGGAAGTCGTTGGCGTCGTAAGTCGAACGTGAAGAGTCCATGATGGCCACGTGCATGAAGCCGTCGGCGGTGTAGGTGATGAGCCCGGTCGGCTCTTGCCCGTAGGGATGAAATTCGTCGCCTTCGTCCGGCACGAAGATGTACGCGACCAGTTGCCAGGTGCCTACAAGATCCGCTGTATTCTCGATCTGGCCGGTTGGCAAAAGTGCGGTGCCTTTCCTGCTCTGAGTGGTGGGTGGGTTGTGTGGGTGGGGCGTAGGCTTCAGTCAGCGGGGCCGTGGATTACGATCTTGCCGAAGTGGTCGGCCGCTCGCATCATGCGGAGGGCGTCGGGGAGCTCCTCGAACGGGAATTCAGCTCCGATAACGGGACGAATGTCATGGGTGTTGAGGAAGGAGACCAGATCGTCGAAGTGACTACGAGAATCTACGTAAATACCGGCAATGGTGATGCGGCGGGACAAGAGAGCACGGGTTTCGATTTCGCCGGCGCCGCCGGTGAGGACGCCAAAAAGAGCGATGACGCCGCCGGAGCGGGTGGCTTTGATGGAGTTTGGCAGGGTCCCGGAACCTCCGGCCTCCAGGATCAGATCGGCGCCCGATCCGCCGGTGAACTCGCGGATGGGACGGTGCCAGTCGGGCTCGTCGACGTAGTTCACAGTTAGCGCGGCGCCAAGTTCGCGGGCGCGGGCGAGTTTCTCATCGCTCTTGCTGGTCACCACCACCTGAGCGCCCATGGCGGTGGCCAATTGCAGGCCGAATATGGAGACACCGCCAGTGCCGAGAACGACGACGGTCTTTCCTTCCAGAGGGCCGGCGGTGGTGAGCGAACTCCAGGCGGTTAGCCCGGCGATGGGCAGGGTGGAAGCTTCGGCGAAGGAGTAGTTCCGAGGCATTGGAAGGACGGCGCGGCCGGGAAGCACTACCCGCTCCGCGGCGACACCGGGTCCGGGGGAGCCGAGGGTGGTCCTCTGATATTCGTCCCGGTACGGACCGTCGATCCAGTCGGGCATGTACTGGGTCATCACCTTGTCGCCGGGCTTGACGTGATGGACGTTCGCGCCGGTTTCAAGGATGGTTCCGGCGCAGTCGGCGATCAGCACCGCCGGCAGGTTGAGGCCGCGGTTGTAGCTGCCTTCGATGGTGGCGAGATCACGATAATTCAGGCTGATGGCTCGGACTTTGACGAGGACCTCGTCGGGCTCTGGGGACTCGTCGGGGCGCAAGACGAGGCGCAGATTGTCCACGCCGTAATCGGTAAGTTCGAAAGTTTTTACCGACACGTCGGGTTTCGTC
>CAUYYU010000242.1:0-3836 GCA_963577415.1 Chloroflexota bacterium | reverse complement strand
GGATACATTGGACGGGTTCGATGCCAACGTCCAGAGATATCGTCAGCTTTGGGAGACCCATCAAGGGCCAGGGTTCAAGACCCTACAAGGAGATGAACCCAAAATTGGACTGGTCAGCCATTTGGTATTGGCTGACACTGACGATGCAGCGATCGAGGCAGCCACCCCTGCTTGGGAGAATTATCTCTGGAATTTAACCACACCCCGAAGATTGGAAGCTGAGCGACGCGGTCTAACGCAATTCACGACGGGCCTCACGGGTGGCATCGACAGACCTGATGGACTACCTGATAGAGAAGCCAGTTCCGAATTCCAAGTCAGTAACGGAGGAGAGCGCGAAAAGCGGCTAAGGCACATCGAGTCTCCTATCGGAGTCCGACACGAAAGATCCTCAGGGTTTCGCGTGATGGCCGGAACACCTAAAACTATCTGTCATTATTTGGATGAGTACGTGGAGACTGGCGCAAATTATTTCATCTGTGCGTTTCATTTTGGCAATATGGATAGCTCGGTAGCTGAGCGGTCTATAGATCTATTCATACGCGAGGTTATGCCTCTATATACGTAAGTAATTAAGTAGATCGTGGGTGCGACTTGTGACCGGCTCAGCCGTAGTGGAATTCGCGGGTCGGAGGGAGAGCGCTTGGGGTGGTTCTGGATAGAACTGAACACTAGTCTTCCAGGCGGGTGTTGTTGATGTAGTCCCTGTTAAGTTCGATTCCTAATCCCGTCCCCTGGGGGATGTGAACGTAACCCTCTTCGTCCATGGGATCGCAGGGGGTGAGCAGGTAGGGTGGGGTGGTGTCACGGGCGACACCCGACAGAGTCAGTCCCCAGAAATGCGCCTAGGTAGACCCCGCTGAAAGTGTTTTTTGCGCGGATTCGCAGACCCCAACTCCTAGGCTGGCAGGCGCTGAGTGACCGACCCTAGCGATCTCGTCTAGGCCGATCTCTCGCCGCTGGTGGCGCTAGACCGGCGGACCCGAGCCAGCGGTCGAAAGGCCGGACTTGATATTGGCTGCCCAACCCGGGTCACAGAGTTTTAGGAGTTTCATGGCGTGGCCGTATGAAACTCCCTTGCGGGCTTTGGCTGTATCACCGACAAGGACGATGTTTTCATTCATTCTGTGCGTGTCCGCTTCTGCCAAGAAGTTGGGGTGGCGTCCAATAAGGTTGCCGAATCCGATCAGCATCTGGACAAGAACTGCAGCTGGGTCTGCCTCAGTGTGTGGGACTACAGCCATGACGTACTCATCGACTGGGCCGAGATATGCAGCCTCTTCTAAGGCATCAGGCCAGGGTGAATTAAGCGAACTAAGTCCATTCCTCCCGTTGCTTGAGACATATCGGGATGCACTGCTCGCAATTTGCTGAAGCTCGGTCTTATTTAGAGGCGGTCGTCGTCTTCATAGTGGGCAAGCGCCTTCAATAGGGGTTTTCCCAAGGCCGGAGTCCAGTCGCTTTCAAGCGTCAATAATCCGCCGTAGACGGGTATTAGACTTTTCGCCGGATGCGTGCCTCCAGCGAATGGGATCGGCAGACT
The DNA here is from genome assembly GCA_963577415.1 of Chloroflexota bacterium. Classification (GTDB taxonomy): domain Bacteria; phylum Chloroflexota; class UBA11872; order UBA11872; family VXNJ01; genus JASLPR01. The sequence continues at coordinate 2,293 of CAUYYU010000242.1, read as the reverse complement.
GGTGCGGTGAAGCTTCCGCACGCTCGCCAGCATCGTCCGCTCCCTCGAATCCCGCTTCCACGCCACCCTCCGCACCTGACCTCCCCCGGCGTCAATTCCACGCCCTGGGCGCGATCCCTTCGATGTGAGTCTTCACGTCGATCACGACCGGCCTATCCGCCGCCAGCGCCCGCTCCAGCGCCTCGTCAAGCTCCGCGGGCTCGTCAACCCGGACGCCCAGGCAGCCCATCGTCTCCGCGATCGCGGCGAAATCGGCGTCGTTGAGCTTCCAGAGCCGGTCGGAGTCGGGCGTCTGGCCAGCGTAGATGCGTTCGTTGAGCGCTTGTTCCTGGTTGAGCGAGGCATTGTTGTTCACGATCGTCACCGTGTTAATCCCGTAGCGCGCCGCCGTGTCGAGTTCCGTCAGGTGGTACCACATGCCGCCGTCCCCGGTGAAGCAGACGACCGGCCGGTCCGGCACCGCGCACTTCGCCCCGATTGCCGCCGGCAGCGCCCAGCCCAGCGATCCCGCGCAGCGAATGTAGCTCTGCTCCGGCGATGTTAGGTCCATCATTGTCCCGGTCCAGATTCCCGAGTGGCCGGTGTCAGACACCAGCACTGCCTCCTCCGGCAGCAGCCGGGTGAGTTCGGTGCATAGTCGCTCGGGCCGCATCGGCAATTGCTCGGATGTCGCCAGCGGCGCCACCTCGTCGCGCCAGGCACGCACTGAGTCCCGCACGTGCCGGACCCACCCGGCTCGTTCCTCCCCCTCCTCGCCCGACGGGCCGTCGGGGATGTTGTCGATCAGTTTCCTCAACCCGGCGCGCGCATCCCCCTGCAGGCCCGCCGCGACCGGAAATGATCGCCCCAATTCGGCCTGGTTGATGTCCAGCTGAATGACCCTGGTCCCTGCTCGCGGCAGTCTCCAGTCGTTGGTGATCTGCCCTCCGGTATGGCTACCAATGAAGAAAACCAGATCAGCTTCCGCCAGCGTCCGGTTCGCGCATTCTCGCGAGTACAAACCCGCTATGCCGACGGCCAGCGGATGGTCATACGGAAATACTTCCTTAGCGCCGAGCGACGTGATCACCGGCACCTGCAGCCGCTCGGCCAGCTCGATCAACTCCGCGCGGGCTCGTGACGACCTCACTCCACCGCCGGCCACGATCACTGGCCGCTCCGCATTTCCCAGTTCGGTCAGCGCCGTTCGTATACTCGCTTGGTCGGGCTCGGGTCGGAACGCCGGTGTCCTCCTGAACGCTTCCTCGACGACCACTTCAAGCTCCGCTTCGCCTCGCATAACGTCCCCGCCCGCGGTTCCCCACAGATCGACGTGTGTCGGCCCCGGCGTTCCCGAGGTCGCTTCCCTCACGGCCTGGCGAAGGAAAAGCGGCAATTCCTCCACGCTGGTTATCGTGACGTTGTACTTCGTCACCGTCTCAAACGAGGCCGTGTGGTCGACCTCCTGGTAGGCGTTGCGTTGCTGCATGATCTGCGGCAGCCGTCCCGTGAGCGCGACCACCGGCGAACATCCCAGATAGGCGTCCTGCAGACCTGCCGCGAGGTTCAGCGCCCCTACCGATTGCGCGCCGCACACCCCGACCCGTCCGCTCACCCGTGCATAGCCGTCCGCCATGTAGGCCGCGCCCTTCTCGCTGTGGGCCATTACCGGCGTTATTCCCACGCGATCGAACTCCGGCATCGCCTCTGGCACGCTCACTGGCATGAAGAAGTAGTGCGTGATCCTGTATCCACTCAGCGTCTCCGCCAGGAATTGCGCGCCGCTCATCTTTGGCATCCGGACTACTCTCCTCGGCTACTCAAAAGAATGGATCTCCAACGCGATCCGCCTACTCCAGAATGCGCTGATCGCCCAGGTCTCTCCCGCCAACACTTTGCTCGATACTGGCCCCTCGATACTCCCTGATCTCAAGTTCCTGGAAGGCGTTCACAATCATGTATTGCGTCGGCAGGTCTTCCCAGCGAGCTCGGTGGAATTCAACCTTGCCCTTCCCGCGCCAGACTTTGGCTGGCGGGCTCAATGGCGCATGCCATGGGCTGAGCACCGCGTACGCCACATCCGCCTCCCCCCACTCCCCCGTCTTCGGAATGTACTTGTAGTGCAGCGTTCCCTTCAGCACATTCTCCGGCTGCGAATCTGCCGATGGCGCGGACTCCATCGGCGACACCTCTTCCATCTCGGTGAGTCTCATATCCAGGAAGCGGAACCCCAGCCAGCTCGCCGTACAGTGCGTCTCTCCGTCGTGCGTCACCGGCTCCGGCAGCTCGCAGAAAACCTTCGAAAATCCCAGCT
>CAUYYU010000241.1:0-3863 GCA_963577415.1 Chloroflexota bacterium | reverse complement strand
ATCCGGCGGGAAAGGGATTGTCGCCCATGAGGCGGGTGGCGATCAGGATACCGACTCCGGCCAGGACGCCGCCGACGGCGCCGGCGATGCCGATGAGGCGGCCGCGAGCGCGAGCGTCGACGATCTTGGTGAACATCTCGGCCCAGGCGGGAGAGGTGAAGCCGTCGGAGCCCCACAGGGCGAAGAGAGCGAAGAAGAACAGGACAAGCAAGATGGTGGCGGGGCCACCGCTGGAGAAGAACAGGTATCCGCCGTAGGCGACGAACACGACGCGTCCGATGGTGCTGATGGCGACGAGGCGGCGGGCCTTGTAGGGGCGTTCCTCGAAATGGCGGGCGCCGTAGATGAGGGGGAGCGCCCAGGCCAGCCTGACGACGGCGGTGACGCCACCGATGAGGACGTTGGAATCGGTGAGGTAACTAACGAAAACCGGCAGGATGGTGACGGGCGACATGAGGTTCATCCCAAGCCCGAAGAGCGCTGGATTGGCCAAGAAAATGAGGTAGTTGCGGGTGCGGTCACTCACGATTTCGACCGGGTTGAGACGAGAATGTGCGGGAATGATAGGGAAGCGGCGGGCGGGTGTCTATAACATGGCGGGCCGGGAGGTGGTTTGAAGGGGCGCCGGGGTCAGTCGGGCTCGGGGGAATTCTCCGACGGGTCGCGGTCGCGGGGGAGGGTGACGGTGAAGACTGTCCGGCCGGAGGCGGATTCGACCTCGATGGCGCCGCCAGGTTTGAATACGCGGGCGGCGGCGGCGATGGCCCGGTTCAGGTCGTGCAGATGCTCGAGGGCGTCGGCGCAAAGGACGACGTCGAAGTGGCCATCCGGGAAGGGAAGAGTTTCGGCGGGCGCCACCAGGTAGTGGACGGCGAGGCCTGCTGTCGCGGCGTGTTGGCGGGCGACGTTGATGGATGGCTCTGAAGGGTCCAGACCGACAACGCGGCAGCCCAGGCGAGCGAATTCCTCGGCCAACAGGCCGCCGCCGCAACCGACATCCAGGATTCGCAACCCGGCCGGCTCCAGGCCCAGCCGATTGAATAGTAGGTCGCCGAAATAGTGGAACCGGCCTGGGTTTAGCAGCGGTCCCATTGCCTGGAGGGCGCCGTTTTCGGCCCACCAGGTGTGGGCAAGGCGGCCGTAGATGGTGTTGTCTAGCGGCATAAGCGCTCCGCCGGTGCGCGGAGGATGAGGGTGCCGCGGGCGCAGCCTGTATTACTCAAGGAGTGTCTGGCGGTGTGGTCACTCGGGATCGCAGGCACAGCAGGTGCAGCCTGTCTTTTCTGGGGGTCGCAGGCCCAGCCCGTTTACTCTGGGGCGTTTGCTGCGTGGTCACTCGGGATCGTCGGCCGGACGCAGGTTTGGCGGGACGCAGTCGGGATGGAAGTGGACGTCTCCGCGCATGGGGAGTTCGAAACGGATCATCTCGCCGCCGGTCTCGATGATGCCGTCGTGCGGGCAAGGGCCGAATTTCAGGATGGCGAGGTCGTCTTTGGTGGCGACCCAGACGTGGATCAGGTCGGACTCGCGCTCGCGGAGATTCTGGTAAAGCTCATCGCGGTCGCAGGCGTATTCGCGGTCGGCGGTTTCGTCGGTGTGCGGGAATTCGTGGTGGATGGGGGCGGTCCTGGTTGGGTGGCTGGTTCCTAATCGTAGCTGCTCTACGGGGCCGTGACACCGGTCGGTAATATGGTGGTGAGGAAGAGAGCAGGGAGAGAGTGTCGTGACATTCGCTGGGATGGAGGGCCGAATGAGGCGGAGAGGGTTTGTGCGTGGGGTGGGTATGGCGCTGGGGTGCGTGTCGTCGGGAGAGGAGGTAACGCGGCTACGGTTTGCGGTGCAGACCGGAGACGTCGTGGACGATCTGGCTATAAGCTCGGACGGTAAATAGGTGGCGGTGGCTGGGGCGCGACAGCTCTTACGGGTGCTGGACGCGGAGACGGGCGCGCAGAAACTGGGCGTCGCGGTACAGCGGGATACGTGACGGGTAGGGATAAGCCCGGATGGAGGTTTGATCGCGATTGCCAGCGGCGGACCGACGAGGGTGCTCGCCGCGGACACCGGGGATGATGTGGTGAAGCTAGACAAACCGCGGGAGCAGTGGGCCCTTGACGTTGAGTTCAGTCCGGATGGATCGCTGCTGACGGTGGCGGAAGCGGGGGCGTTTTCCGGAACGATAGATGGAGCGGTGGCCGATGCACGTATCTAGGAGGTGGAGTCGGGGCGGTGGGTGCGGGATCAAGTAGGTCATCGGCGAGACCAGCTTCAGGATGTCACCGGAGTGGCTTTCAGCGGGGATGGAGCGACGCTGGCGACGGCTAGCTATGACGGCACGGTGATCCTGTGGGACGTGGCGTCGGGCGAACAGGGGCGGACGCTGGTGGCGGGCTCGCCGGTGAACTGCATGGCGATGCGACCGGATGGGGGGATGGTGGCCGCGGGAACGCTGGATCGCGGAATTGTGTTGCTGGACACAGGGACGGGGTCGGAGTTACGAGTCCTGGAGGAGAACCTTGGCTTTCCTGTGTCGGCGGCGTTTAGCCCGGACGGCAGGACGCTGACAATTGGTTACTGGGATCAAGCGTTGCGGTTGTGGGAGGTGACGACGGGAAAACAGATCGGGAACCTGGACGTAGATCACCCTTCCGGAGTGGCCTCAGCGTACAGCTGGGACGGGAAGCTGCTGGTGAGTGGAGACAGGACAGGAACGGTGCGGGTGTGGGAATTAGCGGGATAGGACTTGCAGGGAGTTAGATGAGCGAAAGGAGACCGGTGCGCAATCCGCGGTCGCGGCGGAAGCCGAGACCGGCGCGAGGGAGTGGGAAGCGATCGGCGCGCGGGTCGGGGCCGAGAGGGTTCTGATAGGGATGTGGGTGGTGCTGGGAGCGCTGGCCGTAGCTGTCGGGGTGGCGAATCGCGGCTCGCCGGTAGAGCCGGTAGAGCCGGCGGAAAAGATCGCGCGTTTGCGCTTTGTGTTGAAGGCCGGGGAGCAGGTTGAGGACCTGGCGTTCAGTCCGGACGGAAGGTCGCTGGCGACGGTGGGCCGGCGGCAGCTGATGCGGGTGCTGGATACGCAGACCGGCTAGCAGCGAGTGGCGGTGGCGGTTCAGCGGGATACCTGGCGGGTGGCCTTCAGCCCGGACGGGACGGTGCGAATCTGGGAGTTGGCGGGGGGTGGTGGATAATGGGGTGGGGGATTTGAACAGTTGGGATGTTGATATGGAGATGAGGGCGCTCGGATCGACGGGATTGCTGGTGTCGCGGTTGTGTTTTGGGACGGCGCAGATGGGGCACCTGAAGCACGAATTCACGGATGAACGTGGCGGGAAGTTGCTGCGGTATGCGTTCGACCGGGGAGTGAATTTCTGGGATACGGCGATCAATTACGCCTCGCATCCGCATGTGAAGGCGGCGCTGAACGGGCTGGACCGGAGCGCGGTGATCATCAACACGAAGACGGACAAGCACGGCAAGGCGGACGGCAAGAGGGAGATCGACCGGGCGCTGGAGGAGATGGGCACGGACTATGTGGACTCTATGATGCTGCACGCGGTGAAGAGCCGGGCGGATTTCGAGTCGAGGCGCGGCTGCCTGGAGGCGCTGCTGGAGGCGAAGGCGGATGGCCGGGTTAGACACGTGGGGGCGACGACGCACATCTACACGGGCGAGGTTCTGGAAGCGCTGATCGAGGCGCCGGAGATCGAGATGGTGCTGTCGCATCTGAACAAGGCCGGACAGGGATTGGTGGGAGGCGACCTAGAGGATCACATGGCGCTGCTGAAGCGGGTGAGTGAGGAGGGGAAGGGTCTGATGATCATGAAAATTCTGGATCAGGCGCGCAGCCCTAAGGCTGAGGTAGGGGA
>CAUYYU010000240.1:0-3873 GCA_963577415.1 Chloroflexota bacterium | reverse complement strand
CGCTTTGCAGGAAGAGGCGGCAGAACTGATGGATGCGGTACTCGGGGCTGCGGGGTAGGTAGATCACCGGTTTCAGCGCTGGATTCGAGCGACAACCGAGAATCTGGTCGCCGCCGCTTATCTCGCAGTTGGACACGTACATATCACCCAAGGTACCCGGATCGAGTTTGTCGGCGACCACGGCTCACCCGCTTGGTCATTCCGGAGGAGGGCCATAGCGGTTTTCCCTCGGGGTGCTGGGCCGGCTCATCATGTAGCGGTATATGAGAAACCCGAAAACCGGAACAAGCATGAATGCGAGGATACTGCCCCACTGCGGTTCGAGTCGTGAAGCCTGCGCACCATCAGCGCCCAGTAAGGGGTGATGAGCAGAAGAAAATGAGACCCGGCGATGCTCAGCGCCGCGTCAGGCCAGGCCAATGACTCCCCGACGGCGACCACGACGATGGTCAGGAGAAGCGCAGACAGAAGGAACAGCCAGAACTCTTTTTGGCTTGCTCGACCGCTGAAATCCACGTATTTCCTAAGTGGCCCAAGGTACCAGTTCAACAACCCATGGGTTAGATCGGATCGCGGCGTGGGTTGAGGGCGGACACTGCTCGGCCTGTCCGCCGAGAATGGCTTTTGAATAGCCCGGTGCTTGACTGGACGTGGAAACGCTAACGGGGTAGGCCGCTGAGCCGTGTCGATCTTTGGATCGACACTAGCCTCGGCCACTGCCTTCCCGCACCCCTTAACACAAAACGTGGCCCCGGTGAGGAGTTCCGCACCGCAATGATCGCAATGTCTCACTGCAAGATCGAGATTCGATTGGTTCAGCGGGCCGAGTGACTTTGCGCTCGTCCGTTAACGTGTCTTCCGTCCCCGTTCGCCAGTCCAGTGTAATTCACGTGGCTGTCACCGTGGCTGTCAAATGGCCGAATTCACGTTTGACGAATTCGGCAGTATCGCCCGAAACAGTGCCGAAAGCGCCTATCCACTCCCGTGGCGGAGGTGCATGGGAGTCGAACCCACCGACGACACATCGCTATGCCGCCCAACGGATTTGAAGTCCGCGGGACCCACCGGGACCCTGGCACCTCCCGATCGCCGTAGCGGCAAGCGATGGAGCGCGATAGCCCGGCGACGGTCTCGTAGCTTAGTCCACCGGTGGCGAAAGAGGCGCCCGGAGGGTGTCAGGCTACATCCCTGAGTCGGGCGAGCGGCGACTCATTGATGGGCAGATGGATGAGCGCCGCCGCGACGCCCAGCACGATTCCAGCGATCCACATGCCGTCGTACGACCCTGTACGGTCGTAGACCACCCCACCCAGCCAGGCACCGAGAAAGCTGCCGACCTGGTGACTGAAGAAGACGATACCGGAGAGAGTGGCGAAGTAGCGCACGCCGAAAACCTGCGCGACTATGCCCGTCGTCAGCGGCACCGTCGAGAGCCACAACAGCCCCATCGCCCCCGCAAACACATACATGTTCATCTCGGTCTTGGGTAGCAACAGCAGCGCGACAATCGCGATCGCCCGACCCGTATAGATGCAACTCAGCCCGGCCTTCTTGCTCCAGCGCTGGCCGGCGAATCCGGACATGAAAGAGCCGCCGATGTTGAAAAGGCCAATGAGGGCCAGGGACCAGGCGGCGACGTTGGGATTGAGTCCCAAGTCCGAGATGTAAGCAGGAAAATGGACGCTGATGAAAGTGACGTGAAATCCGCAGACGAAGAATCCGGTCGTGAGCAATACGTAACCGCGATGACGCGCCGCCTCCCGCACCGCACCGACCACCGTCTGACCCGGCACGGACGCCGCTACACCACCGTCGGGATTGTTGGGCAGCAGTAAGGCCAGCGGGACGATCACGATCGAGATGACCGCGAGACCAACCAGGGCGTCGTGCCAGCCAAGGTTGGTTATCAGCGCCTGAGTAATCGGCGAGAAGATCACCATTCCCAGCGAGCCGGCAGCCATGCCCAGGCCGATGACAAGCGATCGCCGTTCCGGGCCTACGACTCTGATCATGGCGGCGACCGCCAGCGAAAAGGCGGTAAAGGCGCCGCCCAGCCCGGTCATGACACCACCCGTCAGATAGAGCATCCCAGTGGACTCCGCCGACGCCATCCCCCAGATTCCGGCGGCCGTCACCAACGCCCCGGCCATGAGCACGCGGACCGGGCCGTAGCGGTCGGCTATGCCCCCTGCGAAAGGCATCGTCGCCCCCCACAGCAGATTCTGAATCGCGATCGCCAGGGCGTATGATTCGCGGCTCCAGCCGTGGGCCACCGTCATCGGCTCGAGGAACAATCCGAACGCCGACCGCGAGCCCATTCCCACTAGCGAAATGGCGCACCCACCGGCGAGCACCACCAGCGGGGTCCGCCAGCCGGGCGAACCCGGAGATGCCGTCAAATCGCGCATCCGCGTCCTCTTTTCATGAACCTCCTCCGGCGACCAATTAGCCCGCACCTACCAGTCCCCTACTCTAATTGGCTCATCGGTCCCAACGTGAACGAAATCGCGCGCCGTTCCGCCGACATCGCGGCGAGAAGCGGTACCGATGGAGGTAAAGAACTGATCCCCGGCGATCTCCCTCCATAGGCGCGCGGTTCATCCCGTTTCGACTTTAACGTTGCGGGAGCGTATCAATGCGGCCCAGACGGTGGTCAATTTGTAACGATGGACACCGAGATTTGGCCGCTGAGGAGAGTAGCGTCCAAAGCCCGTCGGGGCATCCTTTGGTCTACGACGAAAGCCGATAATTAGTCTGGCACGGGGTCATCGGGGGAATACCGTCAGCCGGCCGCCAATACTCGAATCCGGTAGGGGACCGTCTATGAGGAGGGCATTTCACGCCTGTATCTCGGTCGAAGGCTGAGAAGCGCTGTTCGTGGCGCTAGCAACCCTGCTGTACCTGCTCCTCACCATTACGATTTCCGCAAAATTGTGGCATCTGGGACCACTGATCGCGGTGGTTCCCGTGGTGCTCGCCGGATGGTTTCTGGGACCGCGCTGGGCAACGATTCTCGCGGCAAGCCTGCTGGCCTTCGATCTCATACTGCAGGTCTGGGTGATGGGCAAGGCTGCCGGGGACGTACTCGGCTCTGACTGGCACTGGCCCGGTCATGTCATGGACTGGTTCGTGGCCTTGGCCGCCGATCGCGTGCGGAACACTCTGATCGAGCTGCGTGCCGGGCGAAACCAGTTCGCCGGCATCGTCGGGGCCACCGCGGACGCGGTGATCGCGGTGGACAACAATCGCCGCATCATCCATTTCAACGAGAGCGCGGAGGCGATGTTCGGGTAAGTGGCCAGAGAATCCATCGGCCTGTCCCTCAATGCGCTCATCCCTGGGGAGCACCTGGATGCCCACCGTGAACACATGCAGGGGTTTGTAGACTCGGGCGAGCGGCGTCGGCGGATGGGTGAGCATATGGAAATCCACGGGCGGCGGCGAGACGGTTCAATCTTCCCGGCGGAAATCGGGATAGGCGGGTACGCGGTCGACGGCAAGCTGCATGTCACCGCAGTCGTCCGCGACATCACCGAGCGCGTCGAAAGCACCAGGGAGCTGGAGCGGCAGCGAAACGTCCTGGAGCTGATCATGAGGCACGTGCCGGACTACATCTACTTCAAGGACCGGGAGTCGAGATTCACCCTCATGTACGACGCTGTCGCAGAGGGACTTGAGTACGAATCGGCTGACGAGATTTTAGGAAAAACTGACTTCGCGCTCTTCGAACGGGAGACCGCGGAGATCACGTTCGCGTCGGAGCAGGAATTGATGCGGACCGGGGACATTCAATTGCGAATGGAAGAGCGCCTGATAAGCGTGAGGGGAGGGCACCGGTCGCTCACGTCCTAAAGTGCCGATCAGGAACGAAGA
>CAUYYU010000239.1:0-3873 GCA_963577415.1 Chloroflexota bacterium | reverse complement strand
AAGAAGTTTGTGATCGGGCAGGCGGAGACGGGGGCGCCGTGGCTGTTTTCGTTGAATATTTTCGATCCGCACAACGCGTTTGATCCGCCGGCGGAGTATCTGGAGCGGTACCTGGAGGGGCTGGATGAAATCCCGCTGCCGAATTATGTCGATGGCGAGTTGGATGACAAGCCGGAGTGTCAGCGGATGGATCATGAGGCGGCGACGACGAAGCCGTATGCGATCGATTACGACCGGCTGAGCGAGGAGGAGCACCGGCTGATAAGGGCATCGTACTGGGCGATGTGCGATCTGATCGACAAGCGGGTGGGGGAGCTGCTGGAGGTGCTGGAGGACACGGGACAGGCGGAGAACACGCTGGTGATTTTCATGTCGGATCACGGCGAGATGCTGGGGGACCACGGGATTTATCTGAAGGGGCCGTATTTTTACGATCCGGCGATCCGGGTGCCGCTGGTGATTTCGTGGCCGGGGCAAATCCGGGAGGGATCAAGGAGCGAGGAACTGGTGGAGTTGAGCGATATCGCTCCGACGATACTGGAGGCGGTGGGGGTGGAACGGCCCGTGGGGATGCAGGCGAAGTCGCTGTGGCCGGTGCTGACGGGAGGGGCGGAGGTGCACCGGGAGGACATCTATTGCGAGTACTACAACGCGAAGCCGTGGCACAAGGACCCGACGGCGCAGCTGACGTGCGTGCGGACGCGGCGGCACAAGCTGGTGGCAGCGCACGGGCGGGGTGAGGGGGAGCTCTACGACTTGGAGATCGATCCGAACGAGACGAAGAATCTCTGGGACGATCCAGAGTATCGAGGGGTGAAGCTGGAGATGTATGAGCGGCTGGTGGACCGGATGGCTTGGACGGTGGATCCGCTGCCGGAACGGCAGGCGGAGTGGTAGGGGCTGGACGGGGAGGCGGCCGCGACGTTGGTTGTGCGGGTCAGACCTCCCGGGAGGTACCCACGTCTAGATACTGACTATCCGAATGGTGAATAACCCCCTGGAGCAGGCCTTGGTCGCACCACGGCCGTGGAGAGGGCGTCAACCACCGGGCTGAGTTCAGGCAAGGTCGAAGCGATCAAGATTCATCACCTTGTCCCACGCAGCCACGAAGTCACGCACAAACATCTGCCGCGAGTCGCCACATGCGTAGACTTCCGCGACCGCTCGCAGTTCGGAGTTCGAGCCGAAGACCAGGTCTACCCTGCTGCCGGTCCACTTGGGAGCACCGGTCCCGCGATCGCGTCCCTCGAACACGCCCTCAGATGTGGAGGACGGCTGCCACTCGGTGTTCATGTCTAGCAGGTTCACAAAGAAATCGTTGGTCAACGTCCCGGGCCGCTCGGTGAAGACGCCGAGCGCGGACTGCCCGACGTTCGCATTCAGGACGCGCATGCCGCCAACGAGCACTGCCATCTCGGGAGCGGTCAGCGTCAGCATGTTTGCCCGCTCCACCAGCAGCTCCTCCGGGTTTTGGTGATCGGCCTGGAGGTAGTTGCGGAATCCGTCCGCGATTGGTTCGAGCACGTCAAACGACTCCACGTCGGTCCACTCCTGCGAGGCGTCCGTACGCCCCGGCGCAAAGGGGACCTGCACGTCGTGCCCGGCGATCTTCGCCGCCTGCTCGACGCCCGCGCACCCGGCGAGGACGATGAGGTCAGCGAGGGAGAGCCTCTTCCCGCCGGACTGCGAGCTGTTGAACTCCGCCTGGATCTGCTCCAGCGTCTGCAGTACGGTCCCCAGCTCGGCCGGGTTGTTCACTTCCCAATCTTTCTGCGGCGCGAGGCGGATGCGCGCCCCGTTCGCCCCACCGCGTTTGTCGGTGCCGCGGAATGATGCCGCCGACGCCCAGGCGGTCGAGACCAGCTGGAAAACTGACAATCCGCGTGCGAGGACCCTGTCCTTGAGGTCAGCGATATCCTGCTCCCCGATCAACTCATAATCGACGTCGGGGACAGGGTCCTGCCACAAGAGCGGCTCCGCCGGAACCAAGGAGCCGAGATACCGACCGCGGGGACCCATATCCCGGTGGGTCAGCTTGAACCACGCCCTGGCGAACGCGTCTGTAAGCTCGTCCGGGTTGTCGAGGAAACGCTTTGCGATGGGCGCATAGGTCGGGTCCATCCTCAGTGAGAGGTCCGTCGTGAGCATCATGGGGGCGTGCTTCTTCGACGGATCGTGAGCATCCGGCACGGTGGCCACTTCAGCCGCATTCTCGGGTTCATACTGTGATGCACCAGCCGGACTCTTCGTCAGCTTCCACTCGTAGCCGTGCAGATTCTCGAAGAAGTTGTTGTCCCACTTCACCGGGTTGGTGGTCCAGGCGCCCTCCAAGCCGCTGGTGATCGTATCGCCGCCTTTGCCGCTGCCAAATCTGTTCTTCCAGCCGAGGCCTTGCTCCTCCAGGCCGGCACCCTCTGGTTCGGGACCGACGTGGTCATCAGGGGCGGCACCATGTGCTTTGCCGAACGTGTGTCCACCGGCGATGAGCGCGACCGTCTCCTCGTCATTCATCGCCATGCGGCGGAATGTTTCGCGAATGTACTTTGCGGCGGCGAGCGGGTCCGGGTTCCCGTTCGGCCCCTCCGGATTCACGTAGATCAGGCCCATGTGGTCGGCGCCGAAGGGTCCCTGGATTTCCCCGTCGCCAGTGTGGCGCTCGTCCGCGAGCCACGTGCCCTCAGATCCCCAGTCAGTCTCGTCGGCCTCCCAGACGTCCTCGCGCCCGCCGCCGAAACCGAAGGTCCTGGATCCCATCGACTCCAGGGCACAGTTGCCGGCGAAGATAATCAGGTCGGCCCACGAGATCTTCCGGCCGTACTTCTGCTTGATCGGCCAGAGCAACCGGCGCGCCTTGTCGAGGCTCGCGTTGTCGGGCCAGCTGTTGAGGGGCGCAAAGCGTTGGTAGCCGGAGCCTCCACCGCCGCGGCCGTCGGTGGTGCGGTACGTGCCCGCGGCGTGCCACGCCATCCGGATGAAGAACGGCCCATAGTGACCATAGTCGGCCGGCCACCAGTCTTGGGACGTCGTCATCAGCTCAAAGATGTCCGTCTTCAGGGCATCGAGATCTAGTGTCTTGAACTCTTCAGCGTAGTCAAAATCCTTGCCCATAGGATCTGACAGGGCAGAGTTCTGGCGGAGAACCGTCAGGTCTAATTGATCCGGCCACCAGTCCTGGTTCGTCGTTCTCATTGCGCTCTCCTTCTGGCTATCTGCAGGATACGGCGCAGCCGTATTCGGGACCGGGTTAAGTGGAAGTTGCGGAAGCGACTCGATGATCGCAAGAGTAGTGCATACGGCCCTGATTGCGCGCTTGCAAATCAGCCAGGTGCTTAGCGCACAAAGCGATACCGCGAAAGCGACCTATACCAACTGCTGCTTCCTGGTTACCAGACCGGTCACATGTGTAACAGTTCACGTCTCACCTCCTCAGCCCGACCAGATGGAGTTTCGGCTCAAGAAGAGTATGTGGACCGGCCAACACGGCGTCCAAGAGGTAACCGGCGTTGAGGTGTCTATCGGAGGCCCCAGCGCATGTTCGCCGGCCTGTACAGAGCCGGGATTTCCGGTAGCGTGCAGGATTGTCTGGAAATTGGAAAGAGAGGGTGCCAGCCTTCGTTGAAAGGCTGGAGGCGACTGGAGGGCACAAGGACCCGACGACGCAGCTGACCTGCGTGCGGACGCGGCGGCACAAGCTGGCGGCGGCGCACGGGCGGGGGGAGGAGGAGCTCTATGACTTGGAGATCGATCCGAAGGAGACCAAAAATTTCTGGGGCGATCCGCAATATCGCGGGGTGAAGCTGGAGATGTATGAGCGGTTGGTGGACCGGATGGCTTGACGAGTGGATCCGCTGCCGGAACGGCAGGCGGAGTGGT
>CAUYYU010000238.1:0-3892 GCA_963577415.1 Chloroflexota bacterium | reverse complement strand
AACTACATTACGGCCGATCACATCGACTCTCTCACCCGCCTGTTAATCGCGGTGGCGGCGACGTGGTTCTTCTTCCTGATGCTCGATTTCTTCTTCGGTCTTTACGGAGCGGAGCCCACGGAGGTGGATACTTGGTCGCGGCGAATACTTGAGGGAGAATGGCGATACCTCGCCGTAATATTCGCCCTTTGCTCATTTATCATCCCGGTGCCGATGTGGCTGTTCCGCGGTGTACGACGGAGCTTCTTCTGGATGTTTATTACGACGGTTTTGGTAAACATCGGGATGTGGATCGAGCGATTCATGTTGATTGTCCCGGCCCTTGAGCGGAAATCACCCCTGACCTTTGCATACGGGGACTACACCCCGTCGATCTCGGAGTTCATCCTTGTGTTGGCGTCCTTCTGCATGGTGACGTTGGGGGTATTGGTATTCGCCAAGTTCCTTCCGCTGATGCCGGCGGCAGACATTAAAGAAGGCAAGATCATGAAGCAGGAAATGAAAATAGGTCGGGCGGACGTTCCGGCGACCATTCGGGAGTAGAACCGGTGGGAATCAGAGATAACACAGAACTGCTGGGGCTCTATGAAGGGCCGGACCAGGCGGCGGACGCCGTCGGCAACCTGAAAGAAGCCGGATTCGAGGACAATGCCATCGAGGTACTGAGCGCAACGCCGTATCCAGAAGGGGCGTTTGGCGAGCAGACCATTAAGCATCGCCTGTTTACTTTCCCGTTCGCCGGCGCAGCCTGCGGGCTGGCGATAGGCATTGCCTGGGTGATCGGGGCGCAGGTTTCGTTGCCCATCGTCACCGGAGGAAAGCCCATAGTGGCATTCCCGGCGATAATTCAGATCCTGTACGAGGGGACGATGCTCGGGGCGGTGCTGTTCACGATCATCGGCGTGCTATTCGAATCTCGGTTGCCGGACGGAATCGGTCTGTACGACGAGCGTATCGCCGACGGCTACATCGGAATATCCGTGATGACCGAGACGGAACGTATGCAGGAGGCCCGAACCGTCCTGAACGGCGCCGGGGCCATCGACATCATCTCGGCTGAAAAATCCAGCCCGGCGGCGGCTCCGGCCACCAGCAACGCCTGACCATGCGGGTTGCCTTTCGCAGAAGATTTATGGCCTTGGCGGTAGCTGTCCTCGGAGCAGCGTTGCTGGCGGGCTGCGAGGTTGGCAGCTACCCACTGGATATCTTCCCCGAGATGCACTATCAGCAGTCGTATCGTACGCAGGAGCCTCCGATGGTCCCCACCCCCCAGGGGAGCGTGCCTACGACCGGGAAGGAGATTCCGCCCAACCTCGCCGAGGCGATGGGTAGGGAAAATCCGTTATCCGACAACGCGGATGCTGTCCTCGCGGGCGAACGATTGTTTCGTATTAACTGCGCGGTCTGCCACGGCCCGGCCGGAGACGGCGACAGCCCGGTAGCGCGCAAATTCGCCGAATCCGGTGTGCGTCCTCCGCCCTCGCTGGTGGCTGACGATTCCGCTGCGGCCCTCTCGCCGGACGGGTTCATCTACGGGGTGATCACAAACGGAATCGGAAATATGCCCACGCTCTGGAAGATCTTGGCCCCGGACGAACGCTGGGCGATCATCACTTATCTCCGCACAATCCAAGCGTCCGCCACGCCGTAGCGACGAGAGTATGGCGGGACGTGTAGGGAATGCCACCGACTGACGGGCTAGAATCTAGGTGTAGGTTCCGGCCGAGCGTGCCCGGAGATCGGTTTCAGGAGAACATTTCCGTGTACGACATTGCGATCATCGGTTCAGGGCCAGGTGGGCTGGCGGCCGCCGTGTACGCCGCCCGTGCGCGCCTGTCGACCGTCGTGATAACTGGAGACGAATTCGGGGGACAGATCGCATCGACTCACGAGGTTGACAACTACCCTGGGTTCGAGGACGGAATCATGGGGCCCGACCTCACTATGAAGATGCAGGCGCAGTCCGAGCGATTCGGGGCCGAAGTTATCACGGACTTCATCACTGATCTTGATGTTGACGGCCCCCCCTTCAAGCTGACCGGACGGTTGGGGCACTACGAGGCCCGGTCGGTTCTCATCACCACGGGAGCCAGCTACCGGAAGCTGGGTATCCCCGGTGAAGCAGAACTGGTTGGTCTCGGCGTGTCCTACTGCGGCACCTGCGACGCCGCCTTCTTCCCTGACGTTCCCGTGGCGGTAGTCGGTGGGGGCGACAGCGCGATTCAAGAAGGATTATTTCTCACCCGATTCGCCTCCTCGGTCACGCTGATTCATCGGAGGGACGAACTCCGCGCTGGGGCGTTCTTACAGCAGAAGGCCTTCGAGCATGAAAAGTTCAAATTCATATGGGACACAGTGGTGACCGAGATTGTTGGTGACCAAGGAGTAAAGAAACTTCTACTGAAGAATGTGAAATCCGGGGAGGAGTCCACGCTTGACGTTGAAGGAATTTTCATCTTCATCGGGCACGATCCGAACACCGCGATCGCCAAAGGCAAACTGGATATGGATGACCACGGCTACATTCTTGCCAACCATCTGATGCACACAAGCGTCGAAGGCATCTATGTGGCCGGGGAGGCGCAGGATTCGCATTTTCGCCAGGCGATCACGACGGCCGGCGACGGGGTGAAAGCGGCGATGGAGGCGATCCATTTCGTCGAAAATTTGCCAGAAGAGGCGCCGACCCTCACCGAGGCCGCGTCCACTTAGCCTCGGGGAGACCGATGGCCCGCGTCTCCGCGCACGGCTTGAAATGAGCCGCCTCGGCGAGCGCACGCTACTAAATTTCGCGGTCCACTCCGGCGGTAATTTCATCGCGATTCTCCTGGTCGCCGCAGTCCTGGACCCGCACGTAAGGCTCCCTGCTACCGGCACCCTGGACTACTGGGCAACGGCCATCATATTTGCGGTCGTGCTCTCATTCTTGAATCATTACATCCGCCCGCTTCTGTACATCCTGCTGGCACCGCTCACCTGCCTCGTGATGATCTGCACGCTGGGACTCGCACATTTCTTCACGGGCGCCCTGATGTTCTGGCTGGCCGGCAAATTCATTGATGCCATTTATGTGGAAAATTTCGGGTTCGCGCTTTTGGGCGCTCTGGTTACGGCCATGATCGGCCAGTTCGTCGCCTCGATGATTCTGGCCCGCGTTCACGCACGAAGGCCTCCTCCGCCGTAGGATCGCCCGTTCAAGTCGCAGGGGATTTTCCACGCAGGGGGCGCCCACCCTTGGACCTATCACGGCGTGACGCCCGCCCGATCCTCAGGTACTACCTTGTAGCCATCGGCGTGGGCGGAGCAGCGGTCGAAACCGCTGCGGGCACGAAAGCGGAACAAGTCCGACGGCAGGCGGATTCCGAAATAGTCGGTTCTGCTTGCGGTGCGGGAAGAGCCCGCGCGGCGGCCAGTCAGAAAGAAAGCTGCCGGGGGCAGTCCATTATCCTGCGGGGAGCAGCCGGGCAAGCGGAGATCGCGGGGAGTAACTGAGTGAAGCGCAGGAAATTCGGAACCACAGGGCTGGAGATATCGGAGGTCGTCTTCGGCGCCGGGGCAGTGGGGGGATTGCTGATCGACGCTGACGACGCCACTCGCCAGGCGGCGCTGTGGCTGGCGCTGGATCTGGGGATCAACTGGGTCGACACCGCGCCTTCCTACGGGAACGGCGCTTCCGAAACAGCGCTTGGCTGGCTGCTGCAAGAGGTCCCCGAGGAGCGTCGCCCCCACATCTCCACCAAGGTACAGTTCGATGCCAACGCAGGCGATTTCCCCGGTCAGGCGGAGCGGTCGATGGTCGCGAGTCTCGAACGGCTGCAGATGGACTCGGTCGACCTGGTGCAGGTGCACAACGGCATTCTGGCGTCATGGGAGGACAATTCCCGCGCCCTCC
>CAUYYU010000237.1:0-3893 GCA_963577415.1 Chloroflexota bacterium | reverse complement strand
GTCGGCTACCACGCCCACATCGGCTCACAGATCTTTGACATCGAGCCCTTCGCCGACAACGTCACCGCCCTGGTCGAGTTCGCCCTGGCCATGGAGGCCACCCACGGAGCCGAGCTCTCGGTCCTCTCGCCTGGCGGCGGCGGCGGCGTTCGTTATACCGGAGCTGACGACGGCCTCGATGCCGGACGGCTTGTCAACGCCATCGTCGACGCCGCTCTCGCCGCATTGCCCGCCGGACGGCGACCGGAACTCGTCCTCGAGCCCGGCCGCTCGATTGTGGCTCGGTCCGGGGTGGCACTGTACGAGGTTGGAACAATTAAGAGCATTCCCGGCGTACGCACCTACGTCGCCGTCGACGGTGGCATGGCCGACAACATCCGTCCCGCCCTGTACCAGGCGGAGTACACCGCGGTTCTGGCCAACCGTTCGGACGAAGGTCCCACCCTGCCTGTCACCATCGCCGGGCGGTACTGCGAGACCGGCGACTTGTTGATCAAAGACATCCAGCTGCCCGAACTACGCCGCGGCGACCTGCTCGCCATGCCCACCGCCGGTGCCTACAACCTCTCCATGTCCAGCAACTACAACCTGGCCCTTCGCCCCGCCGCAGTGGTGGTGACCGACGGCCGGGCGCGCCTCTCCCGCCGCCGGGAAACCTACGACGATCTACTTGCCCTCTATCCCTGACATTACCGCACCCATTTCCTCAGCCCGGCGGCACTTCTCCATATGATCCGCTGGGCCGCCAACCTCCTCCTCCTTGCTGCCGTCGGCTGGGCAATCCGGCGATTTTTCCGTTTCCTCGCCGCTGGGCGTCGCCCACTCGCCACCGACGCTCTCCTGGCCGGCGGAGAATTCGTAAATGTTGACGGGATCCGCATTCATTACAAAAATTCCGGCGCCGGACCACCCGCAGTCCTCATCCACGGCCTTCTCGGCTCCGCAGACGGCTGGGACGCCTTAACGCCGCTGCTCGCCGACATCGCCACCACCTACGCCCTCGACCTGCCCGGCTCCGGTCTGTCGGATAAGCCGGGCAACCGCACCTACGAGCCGGCCGAGCACGCCGCCACTCTGATCAAGTTTGTCGAAACGGTCATCGGGCGGTCGGTCCGGCTCGTCACGACCTCCGCCGGGGCTCAGGTAGCTCTCGCCGCGATGGCCCACCGCCCGGACCTCTTCACCGGCCTCGCCACACTGGCGCCGGCGCTGGAGTTCACCACCCGCTCCCTCACCGCCCGCGACGCCGACCACCTTGCGATCCTGATCACACACGCCCTCCGCAGCCGCCGCATCGTGCGCCTGGCCCTTAGTTTCGCAACCGGACCCGATGCCCGACTCACCGACAATCAGCTGGCCGCTCTCATGATTCCCGCCCGTACCGCCGGTTACAGCGATGCCCTGGCCATTTCCCTCGTTTCCCGCACATCCGGCCGGCGCGAACAATTTTCACCGTCTTCCGATCTGCCCGTCCTCATCATCTGCGGTCTCGACGACCGCCTGGCCCCCGTCACCGACGCCGAGTGGTTGCGACTCCAATCCGGCGGCGAGCTGCATCTCCTACCCGGCTGCGGTCATCTACCCGAATCCGAGCGGGCCGAGGACGTCGCCGGTATCCTCCGGGACTTCCTATTGCACGACGGGTCCGGCGAATCCGCATAACCGGCCCGCTCCCAGCAGGCCACTACCGCCCTCGTCCCTCCACCCCCAGCATCCTCAGCGCCGCCGCGTGCGCCGCCCATTCCGCCGCATCATCCAGAGGCTCCAATTCGTACCCGGTCTCATGCCGGCTCGCCGCCAGTACCAGTAGGTGATCCGCCAGATGCGGATTCTTCGGCAGCAACGATCCGTGCAAATACGTCCCGATCACACTACCCTGCACCGCTCCCTCCGAGCCATCCTCCCCGTTGTTGCCCTGTCCCTCCAGTACCCGGCCCAACGGTGTTGCCTCCGAACCCAGATACGTCCGCCCGCCGTGATTCACAAAGCCGACCAGCGTCTCGCCCTCCCACTCGATGGCGATATTCCCGACGCAGCGCTTCACTTCCAATCCCGGATGACGCGATTCCACATCCAGCAACCCGAGCCCGGGCAAAATATCTCCATCCGCGTCTACGTATCGATGACCAAGCAGCTGATACCCGCCGCAGACTCCCAACACCACCGACCCCACCTCCACCGCCCGGCGGATACAGTCCCCCGTCTCCGCCTGCATATCCTCACTCGCCGCCCATTGCTGCCGGTCCTGTCCGCCCCCAATCAGCATTATGTCCAGCTCCTCCACTGCGAACGTCGTCCCGGCTTTGATCGCTCGCACCTCCACCCCGATTCCCCGCCACTCGCATCGCCGTCGCAGGCACTCCACATTTCCCCGGTCGGCATAGATACTCATTAACTCCGGATACAGATAGCCCAATACGAGCTTCATTCTCGCCAGAACTCCCGCACCGCGCCTTTCCGCACCAGCAGCGATCGAAATTCCAGCAGCGCCGTGTACGTGCTCAGGACGTACAGCGGTCCTTCCCCCGTGGCCAGCGCTCCCTCCAGCGCCTTCTCAAGGTTCGTCTCTGTCACGATGCCTTCAGCCGGCTCGAGGCCGGCGTACTTGAGTCGCAGCGCCATATCCGACGCCCGCCGCCCCCCCACCACCAGAGAACCCGGCCGTAGCCGGCTGAAATCCACATCCCAGATCCACGAAACGTCCTCGCCGTCGGCCACCCGGTCGTTCAGCAGAACCAGGAAATCTTGTTCCCCTTCGAGTCCGGCCAGCGATCGGATCACCTCGTTGGCTCCCGCCGGATTCTTGACCAGCAGCATGGTCACCTCCCGTTCGCCAACTTGCACCCGCTCCGCCCGACCGAACGCCGGCGCGAACTCCTCCAGCACCCGTCGCATGACCTCTCCCCCCACCCCCATCACCCCCGCCAGGGCCATCGCCCCCACCGCGTTATACACGTTGTACGTCCCCGGCAGCGGCAGGCGCACTGAAATTGTTGCATCGTCGGACTCAACCTCGAACTCCGTCGCCGTCAGCCCATCGCTCTCCAGTTTCCGGGCGACGATCCGCGGCCGCGGCCGTGCGAATCCACACTCGTCGCAGCGGTAATGACCCAGATGCGAGTAATTGGCCCGGTCGTAAATCAGACCCGTGCCACATATCGGGCACATAGTCGCGTCCGCCCAGTCGTCCGGCTCACTGCCGCTCGCGTCTTCCACTCCAAAGAAGATGGTCTCGCCCCGGTGGCTTCCAACCGCATGCACCACCGCCGGGTCGTCCGCGTTGGCGATCAGCGTGAAGCTACCATCCGACCCGCCGATCGCCGCCTGCCAGCGCCGGGTGATCGTGTCTAGTTCGCCGTAGCGATCCAGTTGATCTCGAAACAGATTCGTCAACAGTACCGCTCGCGGCCGCGTTCGCGGCAGAATCCGCGCCAGCGCTGCCTCGTCCACCTCAAACACGCCAGCCGTCTCGGCAATTGCACGCAATCGCCCGCGCCAATCGGTGGTTCCCAGCAATTCGGACAGCAATCCTCTGGTCAAGTTCGAGCCACTTCTATTCTGCACCACGTCTCGTCCGTCCTTTTCCAGCATCGCCCCTACCATCGCCGCCGAAGTCGTCTTGCCATTCGTGCCCGAGATCAGCGCGTGGCCTCCCGGGATCGCCGCCAGCAGGTCGTACAGGTAGGCCGGGCTCAGCCTTTCCGCCACCAATCCGGGAGCAGCCGTTCCCCCGCCCTGCCCCGTCCTTCGCACGACCGCCGCCGCCAGCTTCCCCATCAGTGACGCGAAGGCGTGTCGCAAATTCAGTCCCTCATAACCTTTCCAGGATTCGGTCATCGGCCCGTTCTAGAGGGCGACCCTGCCCTACACTACCCGCACCGACCCGCAACGCG
>CAUYYU010000236.1:0-3897 GCA_963577415.1 Chloroflexota bacterium | reverse complement strand
GTAGGCGTCGTTGCCGGTGATCTGCCAAGCTTTGAGGTAAATCCGCGCGAGCTGGGCATTGTCGTAGAGCATCTTCTCGAAATGCGGCACCAGCCACGCTTCATCGGTCGCGTAGCGGTGAAAGCCGCCGCCCAGCTGGTCGTGTATGCCCCCGTCCGCCATGTGCTGGAGACTCTGCTCGACCGCCGCCAGCGCCGTCTCGTCGCCGGTGCGATGGTGGTAACGAAGCAGGAAATCCAGCACCATTGGCTGCGGGAACTTCGGCGCGCCGCCCCAGCCGCCGTTCTTCCTATCGAAGGAGTCCATGAGGCGCTGGCGGGCGGTGTTGAGCAGAAAGTGGCTCGGTTCACCGGCGGCCTCGGGATCGTCCGACTCACGCAGCACTTCGGTCATACGGTCAGCCGCACCCGCGATTTCGTCCCGCTCCGACTCGTAGGTGGCGGCGATGGATTCAAGCACCTGTCGAAACGCCGGGAAGCCGTGGCGAGGCGCTGGCGGAAAATAGGTGCCGCCCCAGAATGGCACCCCGTCCGGAGTCAGAAACACCGTAAGCGGCCAGCCGCCCTGCCCCGTGAGCGCCACCACCGACTGCATGTAGATACCGTCTACGTCCGGCCGTTCCTCGCGATCAACTTTGATCGAGATGAAGCGCTCGTTGAGTAGCCTGGCGATTTCCGGGTCTTCAAAAGACTCGTGCGCCATCACGTGACACCAGTGGCAGGCCGAATAGCCCACGCTCAGAAAGATGGGTTTATCTTCCGTGCGGGCGCGATCGAACGCGTCGGGGTGCCAAGCGTACCAGTCCACCGGATTGTCGGCGTGCTGCAGCAGGTAGGGGCTGGTTTCCGCTGCCAGGCGATTGGGCACTAGTGGATGCGTCCAGTCGGTAGGGGAGGATGATCTTGCCAATGATAAGACGGCTACCAGATTCCAGCGCAATGAATGCGATCCGGTGAGGTAGCATGGCCCAGAACTTGCGGGGCGGGCCGCGCCCGCTCAAAGCAAGGAGCGGCGATTGGCCGGCAACGATTTCTTCACCGGGCCGGGGGCCTACGACGAGGTCGAATTCCCGGCCGGCGGCGGCGATCGGCCGTTCGCCGCGATAACCATGGTGATGACCGCCGACGGTGCCGTTTCGCCCCCTGCCTCGACCTACCCCCTGGTTGGGGGACGGGAAGACCAGCAAACCTACCGGCGATTGCGGATCCACTTCGACGCGGTCCTGCGCGGGGCGAAGACGGTGGGGATAAATCTGGACCGGAATCTTATGAACCCTCTGATCGTGACCGGCCGCCGCGAGCACGGCCGGGACGGCCCCCCGCTGATGGGCATAGTCACCAACTCCGGTCGGGTCGATCCCAACGGGACCATATTCAAGTCCACCGATTACCCCCATCGAGTACTGGTCTTCGCCCCGCGGGCGGCGGATATCGCGCCGGAGCTTGCCGACGTGGCTGAGGTCGTGCGTGTGGGCGGCGAGATTGTCGACCTCGCCTCCGTTTACAGCTACCTGGGGAGTGAACGCGCCGTGCGCCGAATCGTTTGCGAAGGCGGCCCCACGCTGAATCATGCGCTGATCGGGCACGGCCTGGCCGACGAATACCTGCTCACCGTCTCGCCCCGAATCTACGGTCAGGCACGGTCGCGGACGGCCGTCGAAGGCGCTGCGCCTTACCCCATCGACGGCCTGCCGGAGATGACTCTCATCGACAGCCGCGTCATCGGGGATCATGCCTTTTTGCGATACCGTTTTCTGGCTAGTCCGTTCGGAGGAGAGCCCTAGTGGAGATCAGGCAAGCCCGCGAGTCGGACATCGAGGTGTTACCGTCACTGCGGCGTTACATCCAGGAGGAAACTCCCCGACATCGGGCGTTCATTGAACAGGTTCTGCCGTTGGGAGACATGCACATCGTGTTAATCGACGGGGAATTCGCCGGGAGTGTAATTACCGACATTCATCTGTGGGGTCGGGGATTCGTCTGGCTGCTCTGGGTAGAGTCCCGATTCCGTCGGCGGGGCATCGCCACGGCGTTAATGCGGCATGCCGAGAAGCTGGCGTCACCGCCCCGGCTGTTCACCTCGACGCAGAGTTCCAACACCGCCTCGCAGCGGCTATTCGAGAGCCTCGGTTACGAGCGGAGTGGACAGTTGGAAAAGATGGACGACACCAACTCCGAACTTTTCTACAGCAAGGCGGTGGACGATTCCCCCGAAGTGACGGACGCCAGTTGACGATCGACATCGCGACGGTCCCGGCTGCCGAGTTGGTCGGCGATCCGGCCGCCGTCGGCCTGCTGCATGCCCTTCCGGGTTGGGACTTTTCCGACGATCAACTGCGCGATAGCGTGGTCTTTGTCGCCTACGAGGGCGGGCTGGCTACCGGATACGCTATCGCCTCCGTCAGGTTTTTCGACCGCGGCTTCGTATGGATGCTGGCCGTCGATCCGGCCCACCGCCGGCAAGGCGTCGCCACCGCGCTCATGCGGACGGCCGAGGATTGGTGCCCGTCCGATCGGCTATTCACCTCGACCAACCAGTCGAACGCACCGGCGCGGCGGCTGTTTGAGTCCCTCGGCTACCTCAAAAGCGGCATCGTGGAGAACCTCGACCCCGGCGATCCCGAGCTCTTCTACTGCCGGATACTCGGCGACGATCCCGGCTAGCGGCACCCGAACATACAACCGCCAGATAGGAGTCCCGCAGGGACTTAGCGGGCGCCCCTGGGAACGAAGGCGCCGCCAAGCAGTTCAGAGGAGAAATCCTCCGCTACCACTTCCTCGGCCACGTACTCGTAAAGGGCCGCTTTGAATATTCCCTCCAGGGCGGCGACGGTCACGATCACCGTGCCGATGGTGACAACCCCGATGGCTATACCGGCTACGGGTGAGACCAGGCCGACCAGGACGGCCGGTATGGCGGCCACGACGATGGCCGCGAAGCTGATGAGGCCGAATCCGAAGTTGGCGGTCACCTGCTCGCCCCAGGTCCGCTTGAAAATCCCGCCGGAACGCTTGATAGCCTCGATGGGCCCGACGTTATCCACGATCAGAATGGGGATGACCATGAACGTAATGTAGGCCCAGATGCCGCCGACGAGGCCGAGAACGATCTGGCCGATGATGTTGTGGCGGAACCGGTCGCGGAGGATGCGCAGAATCAGCCCGACGGTGGCGCTGATGAGGGCCCAGCCGATGATGGCGGGCAGATGGGCGTTGGCAATGGCGAATCCGTCCCAGACGCTGGGGTCGCCGCCGCGGATGCGGATCATGGCCGCGCCGATGAGGGCGGTGTTGAAGTAGATGACGATGAAAGCGCCGACGAAATAGATCCCGGCGAAAAGAACGATATCGGCCGACTGCAGGGCGGTGGCCGACTGGCTGCCGGCGGCGGCTCCCGCGCGCTCGAGCGCGCCGGTTGAGGAGCCGACGCTGAAGGTAATCGCCGCCAGGACGATCATCGCCACACCGGATACCAGCGGGAATACCAGCAGTTCACGATCCTTCTGGAGCACGCCCCAGCAGATCTTCATGATGCCCCAGGTACGGCCAATGGTTGCGAACAAGATCTTCTCCGTTCCAGTCGTCTGATAGACGTTTTGGTTGAATTCTAGTGTCGCGCGTGAGCCGTTACCAGACGCTGATTAGTTAGCGAGTGGTAACCGCGTAGATGTACAGGCGGGCACCGTAAATGTAGATGAAAGACAAAATGATGTTGTGGACGATGGTCGATATAGATGCGATGACCAGCACCGCCTGCCTGGAGGGTTCCGCGCCCACGGCGACGAACGCGACGCCGGCAATCAGAAGCGGGGCCAGGAAGCTGGTCGTGAGCATGAAAACGAAGACCAGGATGAGAACGTCACCCCAGACTCGCCGGGCCAGCCGGCCGGCGCCCGCC
>CAUYYU010000235.1:0-3939 GCA_963577415.1 Chloroflexota bacterium | reverse complement strand
TGAAGGCCGAGTTAAGTCCGAGCCGAGTGCAGGGTCGCCGTTCGCGTCAGATTCAGAGTCGGGATCGGTGGGCGCGCGGGCGAGCGCGTTATCGGTGTCCGCTCTAAGATCTTCAAGTTCATCAGCGTCGATGACACCTTCGAAGACGTAGAAGCCGATGCTCCAGTAGGCGTCTAGGATGTCGGGGTGGACGGCGCCTTCGGCATCGAAGCGGATGGGCCCGCGATTGCCAAGGCCGAGCGCCTGCTCTTCCCCGTGCCGGATGTAGCCGCTCATGGCGACAGCATGGTCCTCGGCTGAGATGGTCCCGCTTTGGTTCGGGTTCACTGCCTGCTCCGACATGGCCTCTCCCAAGCTGAATGGCATTGGGATTGCAGTGTAACTGTGAGTCGGTGATGGCGGTGAGTAGGGGTTGCTGCCGACGTCAGTCCGATTATTGGCTCCGGTGTTGGTGGCTGGATTTGGGAGGTGGTGATCGTCGGGGATGGCGCAGGTTTGGCTTCGGCTTTTGGCCCGGGAGCCGGGTCGGCTTTGGATTGAGTCTGCTGGTCCCCGGTCGTGGCGCTTTCGGTTGGTCCGGTCGATTGGCGATTACAAGCGGACGCCAGGATCGCCAGCGATATGGCGACGAAAAATGGGGCTAGTCCGCGGGCCGACCATCTACAGCGAGGCTTCCTTGCCAGCATTTGAGTGCCTTTTGACGAGTTTCAGTTGTAGCGGTTCGTCGGAGCCGGCCGGGTCGATCCCTCGAGGCTGCGCGGCTTCCCTTGAAGGTGACATTAGCAACGGCGACTGTCCTTAAAGGTATCGGGGTTGACAAATAGGCGAGGTGGAAGAGGAGTTAGAGGAGGCCGTGGACTTCTTTCTATACTAAAAAGACGGTCTTGCTTATAATTGCACCAGCCGGTGGTGGCGGAAGGGTGCGGACGCCGTGGCGCAATCGAGGCCGGCGGAGAGAAATCAAATGACCAGAGAGACCAAGCAACTTCCAGGGCGGGTGATTCCGATTCTGGAGGAGGAGTTCGCGGACTTCGAGTCGGAGGCGCGGGCGTTCATGCAGGGCGAGACGGAGGAGGCCGAATTCATCGGGTTTCGCCTGAAGCAAGGTGTGTACGGGCAGCGGCAGCCGGACCGGCAGATGATCAGGGTGAAATTGCCGTTCGGGGGGGTGACGGCGGACCAGTTGGCGGTATTTGGGGACGTGGCCGAGAAGTATGTGCCGCTGAAGCGGGGTCACCTGACAACGCGGGAGAATGTGCAGTATCACCATGTCCTGTTGCCGCTGGCGACGGAGGCGCTGCGGTTGATGGCGAAGGTGGGGCTTTCGACCCGGGAGGCGTGCGGGAACACGGTGCGGAATGTGACCGGGGACGCCTGGGCGGGAGTGGCGGCGGACGAGATATTCGATCCGACGCCGTACGCCGGGGCGCTGGTGCGCTACTTCGTGCGCAATCCACTGACGCAGTTGCTGCCGCGTAAGTTCAAGGTTTCGTTCACCGGCAGCGACACGGACCGGGTGCTGAGTGAAATTCATGACCTGGCGTTTGTCTCGCGGATACGGAACGAGAATGGGCGTGAGGTGAAGGGATTCCGGATGCTGGCGGGCGGTGGGCTGTCGATCTTCGCGAAGAACACGCTGAAGCTGTATGACTTCGTGCCGGTTGAGGACTACCTGCGGGTGACGGAGGCGGTGCTGCGGATTTTCGAACGCTCGGAAGACCTGCGACGGAATCGGGCGAAGGCGAGGATCAAGTTCCTGATCCACAAGGTGGGCATCGAGGCTTTCCGAGAGATGGTGGACGAGGAACTGAAGGGCGATTGGGCAAAAAAGGATTACGCGCTGGAGTCGCTGCTTTTCCTGGATGACGAGGAGAGTGACGCGCCGGTGGGTCCGGCGGATGCGCCGGTGGTGGACGAGGCGGACCGGGATCTGTTTGAGCGCTTTGTGGAGTCGAATGTCGCCAGTCAGCGCCAGGCGGGCTATTCGACGGTTGAGGTAAAGGTGAATCAGGGCGATCTGGTGCCGGAGCAGTTTCGGGGTCTGGCGGCGATCCTTAGCGAGTACGGCGCCGGCCGCGCGCGGGTGGCGCCGTGGCAGAACATCGTGCTGCGCTGGATTCCGGATAACAGCCTCTACGAGGTGTGGAAGGACCTGCGGAAGCTGGACCTGGGGAACGCCGGCGCGCAGAAGATAAATGACGTGGTGAGCTGTCCGGGCACGGATAGCTGCAAGCTGGGGATCACGTCATCGATGGGGCTGAATCGAGCGGTGCAGGCGAAGGTGGAGGAGATGTATGTCCGGGATCCGCTGACGAATCAGATTCTGATCAATATCAGCGGTTGCCCGAATTCCTGCGGGCAGCATCACCTGGGAAACATTGGTTTTCACGGCGCGACGATGAAGAGCGGCGATCGGCAGATACCGGCCTATCACGTCTTTATCGGCGGGAACCGGCGGGCGGGGATCGCGCTGCGGATCGGCAAACTCCTGAGAACCAGACTCCCGGCGAAGCGGGTGCCAATCGCGGTGGAACGGCTGCTAATCGACTACGAGGAAAACCGACGGGATGACGAGGAGCCGTTCAACGACTATGTGGATAGTCGAGAATTGATGCACTTCAACGAATTGCTGGCCGATATGTCGATCAAGCCGGAGTTCTCGGAGGAGGCGGAGCAGTTCGTGGACTGGGAGCGGGATCGACAGTACATGCTGGAGCGGGGCGAAGGTGAGTGCGCCGTCTAACACGGCTTCAAGTCGTCTATTCTGAGGCTTGTGAGCAAGGGTGAGTGGTCGCAACCATAGGCTGTTCTATTTAGGCTGCGAGCAAGGTTGGATGGTTCGCAGCGGACGTGGGATGTTCTGCTTGACCAACGGGCGAAATTACAGGCCAGCAGGGGTCAGTGGCGTTGGCAAATGGAGATAAATGAAAAGAGTCAATGGCTCCAGCGGGCGAAGTCGAGGGCCCAGTAGGTGATGATGATTCCGGCGCCGGCGCGGGAGATGGCGGTGAGGATTTCGATGGCGACGCGTTGCTCGTCGATCCAGCCACGCTCGGCGGCGGCTTTGACCATGGAATACTCGCCGCTGACGTTGTAGGCGGCCAGGGGGATGTCGAATCGCTGGCGGGCGGTGGCGAGGATGTCCAGGTAGGCGAGGGCGGGCTTGACCATGACGATGTCGGCGCCCTCGAGGATGTCGAGCTCGATTTCGTGGAGGGCCTCGCGGACGTTTGGCGGGTCCATCTGGTAGGAACGGCGATCGCCGAAGGCTGGAGTGGAATCAGCGGCTTCGCGGAAGGGGCCGTAGAAGGCGCTAGCGTACTTGGCGGAGTAGGCCATGATGGCGGTGTCGAGGTGGCCGGAGTCGTCGAGGGTCCGGCGGATGGCGCCGACGCGGCCGTCCATCATGTCGGAGGGAGCGACGAGGTCGGCTCCGGCGGCGGCGTGGGAAAGGGCGACTTCGGCGATGGCGGCAACGGAGCGGTCGTTGTCAATCTGCTCGCCGTCTAGGATGCCGCAGTGGCCGTGGGTGGTGTAGGCGCAGAGGCAGACGTCGGCGATGACGGTGAGTTCGGGAGTGGTGTCCTTGATGCGACGGATGGCCTCCTGCACAGCGCCGTCGGAGGAGTGAGCATCGGAGCCGGTGTCATCTTTGAAGCGGGGCCGACCGAAGAGAATGACGGCCGGGACGCCGAGCGCGGTGGCTTCGGCGGCGAGTGACGCGGCGCGGTCGGGGGAGAGCAAAGATTGACCGGGCATGGCCTCGATGGGCCGTTCGAGGTCGGAGCCGGGCTCGACGAACATGGGGTAGACGAGAGAATCGACGCTGAGGCGGGTCTCCGCGACGAGCCGGCGCAAGGAGTCGAGGCGGCGGAGACGGCGGGGACGGTCGGGAAGATCCAGGCGGTCGGCGCCGGTCAGAGGATCGGTTTCAAGTTT
>CAUYYU010000234.1:0-3943 GCA_963577415.1 Chloroflexota bacterium | reverse complement strand
AGGCCTGAAGGCAAAAATGGCCGCAAAAGGACAGCAAGTAGTCTGAGTACGCTGCTTCGGCTCCTGCGCTACCAGCGCAGCCATGGGCGGCTGGTGGTGTTTTCAATCGCCGCCCTGATCCTCTCGCTAATCGTCGAGGGGGCGGCGCCCGCCGCGATCGCGGTCGCTATCAATCGCGGGCTCAACGGCGACGAAAGCGGGGCCCTACTGGCGTTCGCGCTGCTGGCGGCCGGGCTGTTTCTGGCTCGCGGCATCCTCAGCGGGGTATTCAATTTCCTCTGGCAGTTCCAGTCCCGCCTGATCGACCGCGACCTGCGCGACGAGTTTTACGCGCACCTGCAAAGGCTCTCCTATTCGTTCTTCGACCGGGCTGAGTCAGGCGACCTGATCTCACGGGGAATATCGGATATCGAAGCCGCGCGTATGGCCGGCGGGATGGGCTTGTACCGGCTGGGGGAGATTGTCGGCAAATACGCCGTAGTCCTCATCATCATGTTCAGCGTCAACGCCAGACTTGCCCTCTTCACCCTGGCGTCGACCCCGCTCATGATCGTGGCCACCATCTATTTCAGCCACCAATTGCGCCGTCGCTGGGTGCGGGTGCAGGCCCAGCGATCCATCATGACCAGCGCTCTCACCGAGGCCCTGACCGGTGCCCGCGTGGTGAAGGCTTTCGCCCAGGAAGAGGCGGAGACGGTGAGGTTTGAACGGGCCGTCAAGGACCTCACCAATGACTTCCTGGACGCGATCAAACAGTATTCACTATTCCTGCCGGTCCTAGTGTTCCTGTCTTCGCTCGGCACCATGGCCCTGATCTGGGTGGGCTTCTCGCTGGTGATCGACGGCACCATCGAAATCGGGACAATCGTACAATTCAATATCTACGTCGCAATGCTCTTCGGCCCTACCCGCGCCCTCGGCGCGGTGGTGCAGCGCCTCCAGAACGGGCTCGCCGCGGCCGATCGCATTTTCGAAATACTGGATTTGAAGCCGGAGATTGAAGGTCCGGTCACCACCAGTACGCGCGAACGGATGGAGGGGCACATCCGCTTCGAACGAGTGAGCTTCCGCTACAGCCGGGGCGGGACCGTGCTGCATGACATCGACCTCGACATTGCGCCGGGAGCGACCGTCGGTATCATCGGTCCGACCGGCTCCGGCAAGACCACGTTGGTCAACCTCATCGCCCGCTACTACGATCCCACCGAAGGCCGCATAACAATCGACGGGCAGGACCTCTGCGAGTACGACCTGGAGTGGCTGCGACGCAATTTGGCGACGGTGCCCCAGGACCCGTATCTGTTCACCAACACCATGGCAAAGAACATCGCCTACGCGCGACCGGAAGCCAGCATGGAAGATATCGAGGCGGCCGCCACCCGGGCCCAGGCGGGACGGTTCATAGACGGTCTGCCCGATCGCTACGAGACGATCGTGGGTGAGCGCGGGGTGGGGCTGTCGGGAGGACAGCGCCAGCGAGTGACGATTTCTCGGGCGCTGCTGATGAACGCGCCGATTCTCATCCTGGACGACTCCACCTCAAGCGTGGACACCGAGACCGAGCGCCTGATCCGCGACGCCATGCGGGAGTCGTTTGCCGGTCGAACCACGATCGTGGTCGGCCAGCGAGTGGGCAGCGTGATGGACGCTAACGAAATCCTGGTGATGGACGAAGGGCGGATAGTGGAGCGGGGAGTTCATGCCGATCTGGTCGCGGCAGGGGGGCTTTACGAGGAGATCCACCGCCTGCAATCGCCGGCCGCCACGCGGTCCGGGAGTTGAGCGCGTGATCCACTATCGGCACGATATCGAGCGGGCGCGGGCTCCCTTCAACTGGTCGCTCACCACCCGGATGCTCGGCTACATAGCCAGGCGACGAAGCAATCTGGTAATCGGAGGCTTACTGTCGTTGGTCGTCGCCGGCGTCGCCCTGGTGCAGCCGCTTCTGGTGATGGAGGCCATCCGCCGGGGCATCGGTGACGGCGACTTCCAGCTGCTGGCGACCCTGGGCATCGTCTACGTGCTGATCACCGCCGTCGCGAATGTGGCCATGGGCTGGGAAATCTGGCTGCTCTCCGTGGTGGGCCAAGAGGTTCTTTACGATCTGCGCACCGAATTGTTTCGCAAATTGCAGCGCCTTTCGCTTAACTACTACGACCGCACCAACAGCGGATCGATCATCTCGCGCTTCACCAGCGACGTGAACGCGCTGAATGACATCCTGACCGAGGGCCTGGTGAGCACCATCACCGATTTCGTCCTGATCCTCGGGATTTTCGTGGCGATGTTCATGCAGAGCTGGCAGTTGGGGGTGGTCACTATCCTGATTGTGCCCATCATGCTGCCGGCGGCCGCGGTGTTTCGGACCTATGCCGCTCGCTCGTATCGACTGGTGCGGGCGTTGATGTCGGAGACGAACGCGAACCTCGCCGAGAGCATCATCGGCATGAAGACGACCCAGGCGTTCACCCGCGAGGAAGAGAACGCGCGCCTGTTTGGCACGGTCACGGAGAGAACGCTCCAGGCGCACAAACGGGCCCGCCTCATCGGGGTGAGCATCATCCCGGCGGTGGACCTGCTGCTGGCGCTGGCCGTGGCCCTGGTGCTTATCGTGGGCGGGCGCCTGGTGGATGTTGACGGTGACAACCGGCTGGAGGTGGTCGCTGTGGTGACGCTGTTCCTGCTGTACCTGCAGCGACTGTTCCAACCGCTGCAGGAGCTGGGGGCGCGATTCGACTTGCTACAGGCCGCCATGGCCGCGGCCGAACGGATATTCGGCATTCTGGACACCAAAGTGTCGGTGACCGACCGGCCGGACGCCGGGCTGCTGGCCCCGATCGAGGGCCGAGTGCGATTCGATGAGGTCAAATTCGAGTATCTGCCCGATCAGCCCGTGCTGCACGGTATTTCGTTCGATCTGGACCCCGGCAAGACCCTGGCCCTGGTCGGGGCCACCGGCGCTGGCAAGACGACGATTATCAGCCTCATGTACCGCTTCTACGATGTGACCGGCGGCACGATATCCATTGACGGAACCGATGTGCGCACTGTGACCCAACATTCGCTGCGCTCGCAGATGGGGCTGGTGCTGCAGGACCCGTTCCTGTTCAAGGGGACGATTCGCGACAACATCGCCTACGCCCGACCGGACGCGACCCAGGCGGAGGTTGAGGAGGCGGCGCGGGTGGTGCACCTGCACGACACCGTGATGCAGATGGACTTCGGCTACGACACCGCGGTGGCCGAGCGGGGCGCTCGGCTGTCCATGGGACAGCGGCAGCTCGTATCGTTCGCCCGGGCGCTCCTGGCTGATCCTAAGATTCTGGTGCTCGACGAGGCGACCAGCAGCGTGGACACCCAGACCGAGGCGCTGGTGCAAGACGCACTGGCGCGCTTAATGGAGAGCCGCACCTCGATAGTGATCGCGCACCGCCTGTCCACAGTGCGCAACGCTGACGAGATTCTGGTGCTGGAACTCGGCCGGATCATCGAACGGGGTACGCACCAGACCCTGGTAAACGCCGGCGGGCACTATCAGCGGCTGAACGAGCTGGGCCTCTCGCTGTCGGACGAGGACCTGAGCGAACGGCTCTCGGCCGGGAGTTCAACCAGCTGACCGCAGGCCGGCGCGCGGTCTGATTCCGCTGACCATGCGGGAGTCCGAAGCGATTAGCCGCCCCCCCGGGACTCGCCGAAAGGCAAAAAAGGGACGCTCCACCTGCGCCGGTCGCCACCAATTTGTCCCCGGTTTTACCAGGTGGGTGCCCGCGGCCGACACGAACGGCTCACGCCGATCCCGCCACCAGCCAAGCTCCCATATTTGAAGTGTTGGAACAAAATATTCAGGCGATTATCGAACGCGGTCGAGCGTCCTGAGTTAATTATTGCCCATGCGGCGGCCGCTGTGAAGTAACTCCCCTGACCCAGCACCGGTCACTCTGAC
>CAUYYU010000233.1:0-3951 GCA_963577415.1 Chloroflexota bacterium | reverse complement strand
TTCGGCAATTTTGTGAGCACGATCGTGGCGAGATACCGGGGGGCGGGTCAAGCGCTACCAGATCTGGAACGAACCGAATCTGGCGGTCGAATGGGGCGGAAACCGGCCCAACGCCACCGGCTACGTCGATCTGCTCCGCACAGCCTTTGAGGCGGCGCGGGCGGTTGATCCGGAGGTGCTGATCCTGAACGCCCCGCTGGCGGCGACGCTCGAGCGGAGCGCCCGGGCCCAGGTAGAACTCGATTTCCTCGAAGAGCTGTACGCGGCGGGAGGCGGAGCGTACTTTGACATCCATTCGGCTAACGCCTTCGGACTGGGTTTTCCCCCGGAGGACCCGCCGGACCCGGAGATATTGAATTTCCGCAGGGTCGAACTGTCGCGGTCGATCATGGAGACCAACGGGGACGGCGGCAAACCGATCTGGTTCAACGAGTACGGCTGGAACGCGTCGCCGGAAGACTTCCCGTCACACCTGCTGGTCTGGTCGCGGGTTGAGGAGGAGGTGCAGGCTGAGTGGACGGTGCGCGGAGTGGAGTACGCGCGCGAGAACTGGCCGTGGGCGGGGGTGTTCTGCATCTGGTATTTCCTGCGGCAGTACGCGGACGTCGATCCGGGGGAATCCGAGTACTACTTTCGGATGGTCGATCCTGACTTCACGCCGAGGCCGGTGTACCGCGCGGTGGCCCGCGCGGCCACCAAGGATTAGTGGGGCAAGTCCGAATTTCAGCCCGCGCGCGCCGGGTTATCTATGGAATTTCCGCCATTACCCTGGCGGTCCTGGCCGGGTCGTTGTTGCTGGGCTACCGTCACTTCCTCGGCCGCGGGGTGACGTATGGGGAGACGCAGCTCCGCTCGATGCCCCACACCGACGCGCCAGCCATCGGCGCGAACACATTTCTAAATCTTGAAACAGACCCGGGGAACATAAGGCGAGAGCTGGCGATCCTGAAGGCGGCAGGCGTCGGGATTATCAGGCAGCAATTTCTCTGGGAGGAAATTGAGGAACAAGGTAAGGGCGATTTTGTTAATTACCGTAACGGCCTGCCGACGTGGGATAAGTACGACACGATCGTGGAAGAGGCCGACGCGGCTGGAATTGAGATTCTGGCCCGGCTGGAGCGCCCGCCACGATGGGCGGTGGCGGACTGGGACCCGGATTTGCCGGGCAGCCAGAGCCCGCCAGACGACCTGGAAGATTTTGGCGATTTCGTGGCCGCGGTGGTCGGGCGTTATCGGGGCAAAGTGCGTTATTTCCAGATCTGGAACGAGCCCAACCTGTGGGGGGAGTGGGGGGAGAGTGACCCGGATGCGGCCGAATACGCTGAAATGCTCAGGGTCGCCTACACGCGGGCGAAGGAGGCGAATCCGGATGCGGTGATCGTACTGGCGGGCCTGGCGCCGACGATCGAGCGCGGTCCGCGGAACCTGAGCGACACCTTGTTTCTGGAACGGTTGTACGTCCTCGGCGCACAGGAGTATTTCGATGTGGCGGCGAGCATGTCTTACGGACTGCTCACCGGGCCTCACGACGTGCGGATAGACGAGAGCCGGACGAATTTCCCGCGGGCGGTCCTATGGCGCGAGATCATGGTCGCGTACGGCGACGGCGAGACCCCCATCTGGGCAGCGGAATACGGTTGGATATCGCTGCCGGAGGATTGGCGGGGTGAGCCTGGTATCTGGGGAAATCAGCCGGTGGAGAGACAGAGCCGCTGGACGGTGGAAGGCCTGGAAAGGGCTCGCGCCCAGTGGCCGTGGATGTCGACGATTGTCATCTGGGCGTCTCGCTGGCCGGTGGAAACCCACCCGGACGACCCGACTCCATGGTTCAGAATGATGGACCGGGACTTCACCCCACGCCCAGCCCTGGAAAAGTTGCAGGCGTTTGCCGAATCGGGGCCGGTGGCCGGGATCGGCGTACACCAGGACACGAACCCGGCATTCGAGTTCGAGGGACCGTGGCCGCGCGAGGCGGACGAGGATGCGGCGCTGGGCCTCTGGCGAACGAGCGGACAGGCGGGGGCCAGGATGACGTTCCGATTCGAGGGCGACACGGTTTCGCTGTTGACCTATCGGGGGCCCAAGATGGGTCTCGTGCGGGTGCGAATCGACGAGAACGATTCGCTGCCAGACCTGGTCCCGAAGAACCATCGCGGGCAGGCTGTGCTAGACCTGTACTCCACCTCCCCGGAGCCGGAGGCGCGGATCGCGATCGCCTCGGGGCTGCCGCCGGGGACGCACCTGCTGGAGTTGACGGCTACCGGCCTCGGGTCGGAAAACTCGGGCGGCGGGGAGGTAATCGTGGACGCGGTGATCGTCTCGAACTCCCGACCGCTCTGGCCGTACGCGCTGACGGGCCTGGTCTGGGTGCTCGTGGCGGCAGGAGCGGCAGCGGCATTTCTGCGGCCTCTGTGGGGCAGGCTGCCCGGTGCGATCCGAAACCTCCGTGTCGCTCCCCGCTGGTCGTCCCGGCGGATCGCCGGAGAACCGGCTGGCGGGATCATCACTGCCGCCCTCGGGGCGATGCTGCTGGCGGTCCTCCCGGACGGGGGCCTTTCGTCACCCTTCACGATTTTGCGAGCGCTGACCCTGCTGTACCTGATTTTGCTGGCGATGCAGGTACCGGTCGCGGTGGCGCTGGTGGCGGCGGGAACCCAATTCTTTCATGTTCTCAGCCCTGAGATCGGTCCGGTGGCCTTCGGCGTGCCGGAACTGATGCTGGGGACGCTGGTGGCGGGCTGGATCGTGCGGGGTCTGTACCGGGGCCGGCTCGAATTGCGACGTTCGTGGATCCTGTACGCCGGGCTGATCTTCTTACTGGCCGCGGTTATCGCCACCGGCTCCGCTCCGTACTCCAAGTTCGCCGTGAGAGGGTTGCGAACCGGGGTGATCGAGCCTTTATTGCTGTTTGTCCTGCTGTCGACATACCTGAAACGCCGGCACGCTCCGGCGCTGCTGGGGGCGCTGGCTCTGGGAGGGGTGGCGATGGCGCTGGCGGCGCTGTTCGATCCGCTGGCCGGCCGGATCATCACGGTCGGGGAGCTTCCCCGGCTGCGCGGGCTGTTCGGCTCACCAAACAATCTGGGGCTGGTGTTGGAAAGGGCGGTACCGCTGCTGGTAGGGCTGGCGATGGTGGCGAGGGGCGCCGGAATTCGTCGGATGTGGTGGGCGGGAGGGATCGTCGCGGCGGCGGTGCTGGTGGGGTCGGGCTCGCGAGGCGCCTGGCTGGCGACGGCGGTCGCTCTCGGGATAATCGCCGTTCCATCGTGGTGGCGTTTGGGTTTGCGCCTGAGAATCGCGGCGCTCGCCATCGTCGCTACCCCAGTCGTGGCGCTCGCCGGACTTATGGGGGCGGGTCGGTTGGGAGTTCTGTTCCGAGCCGGCGACCAGAGCGGCGCGACCAGGATCTGGATCTGGGAGTCAGCCCTGAGGATGATCGCGGAACGGCCATGGGCCGGAATCGGCCCGGATAATTTTCTATATTTGAATTCCGCTTTCATAAATCCGGCCGGGTGGCGGGAACCCAATCTGTCGCATCCGCACAATCTGGTGCTGGATGCCTGGCTCAGCACGGGGCTGTTGGGCTTAGTGGCGATGGTGCTAATAATCGGGCTCTTCTATCTGACGCTGCATCGCCGCTATCACTCCTCAGATGACGGCGCGGGCCGGCAGCTGATCCTGGCGGCGGCGGCGGCGATGACGGCGATGCTGGTGCACGGGCTGGTGGATAATTTCTATTTCTTACCGGAGTTGGCGGGCACGTTCTGGGTATTGATGGCTTACGCGGTCCTGCTGGGATCGAGGCGCGGGAATAGTTCCGAGGAGCCCCGGTTAGGGCTCCAGGTGGTCGACGGCCCGAACCATCCAGGCGGCGAAATGGCGCAGTGAGCGGGCGACCTTCCAGGCGGAGTCCATGTCCGCAGACGCACCGGCTTTCGGAATCCGAATAGC
>CAUYYU010000232.1:0-3981 GCA_963577415.1 Chloroflexota bacterium | reverse complement strand
AAATCCATCGGGCCGTTCGAGACGTTATGCCAGATGCCGTAGTCGTCCCCGTCATCCAGCAGGTGAGCATTGCGCTCCAGCGTCTCATTCGTCGCCGCGTCCATCTCCTCAATCGTCATCCCCGAATCGATCCCGGCGTATTTCATCGACGCGTAAAGCCGTTTCAGATGATGGTCCATGCGGAACGGCTTCATCCCAAAAGTGCGCGAAAACTCGAACACCATCTGCCCGTACATAATGCCCAGGTCGTAAACCGAGACCGTGGCCTCCGCTTCGGGAACGAACCCGCCGCTTACATACGCAACCCGGATATCTTCTGCCATTTCTGTCAGCCTGCCCTTCCGCACCCAGGCCTACTCACATTTCAATACGGACGCCAGCCCGGGCCTGCCATTCTCTCACTATGCACCACGGGCCGATCCGGTTCAAGGCTCCACGTCATTCGACTGCGGGCCGCCACCCGGTCCACATTGGACATCTTCCTCCGACGCCCATTCCGACCGGAGCCGGCCCCGCCCGCCGGGTATCTGTTAGAAAATACCCAGACTGGTTAGGAATTGAAAACTACGCTCTCGGAACCTCAACCCGGACTTTTAACTTCTAGGGAATGGATCACGTTCGAGCATGAGTAAGCACTTCGATGTCAGCAACCGGGCGATGCTGCTAAACCCCGAGCGCGCCGAATGGACCCGTCCCTCCGAGTTGTTCGCCGCGCTGGCCCACGTCCGGAGAACTCCAACGATCGATAGGCAGCGGGAGCACCAGCGGATTGATCCACATATAGCGCGCCGGGCTACAGCAATAGCCGGCGCCCCCGAAGTCGTCCTGGATGCGGATGCCGTCAATCGAGGCGACAAACCAGTCGTAGAACGAAAGCTCCGTCCACTGCAGCGCTCGGTCGAAGCTGATCCGCCGCAGCAGCAGCACCGCCTGCTAGGTCCGCTCCTGCACGAACGTCAGATCGGCCGATCCAGCCGCGGCCGGACAGACAAGCGCGCCCGCCGAGGGGTCGGCCTCGAACTGAAGATCGAGGTCGGCGTCAACGAGGGCGATGTCGGCGGCGCTGGGGCAGGCGGCGAGCACCTCGTCGACGGTGGGTTGCCGCGACGGGATTTTGGCGGACTCGGGAATCAACACGCCGGTCAACTTCTTGACCTCATCGGGAATGTTCTGCCGCACGACCCGGCCGATTTCGACTCCGGGTGCCTCGACCCGCCAGATGGCGAAGGCGGGCAGAGGGAGCACTTCGTGAGCAGGCAGGAAGGGCAGTTCAACCCCGGGGTGCCGGTCGGCCAGCAGGTCCAGGGTGTTCAGGTAGTTGAAAGTGCCGGTCGCGGGCTGCCATTGCAGAACGACCTTTTGGAAAGCCTGGACCCAGAATCCGTCCAGCTGAAAGCGCCGGCTGATGGGATAGCCGACGTCCTGGGGACTGAGGCTGCGATAGAAATCCCAGAAGGGGATGCCGCCGGCGTTGGTCACGGCGAACCCATCGAAGGGGTCGGCGGTATCGGAGCCGGTGTTGGTATAAAGGCAGCCGTCGCGGACGGCGGTGAACGGGCAATCGTCGGCCGCTCCGACCGGGGTGGCCCCGAGGAGTCCGGCTAGCGCCAGCAGCAGCAGGAAGACCTTGCGCATCAGTAGTGCTCCGGTGGGCGGCGGAAGCGTAATCGCGGTCCGATCAGCGCCGCCAGGCCCATCATCAGCACTATCGCTAATCCGGCCAGGCTGATGGCGACGCCAGTTCCCAATCGTGGCGGCACGTAGGTGAACTCTACCGCGACCCGTCCCGGCGGGACGACCACCGCCAGCGCGAAGCGATTGGCCGTCAGGAGCCGGGCCGGTTCGCTGTTGAGGCTCATTCGCCAGCCGGGAAGAGCGGCCTGATTGAGGACGAGCACGGCCGGCCGATCGCCGGTGACCACGAAGCTCCAGTCACCCGGGGCCTGGCGTTGAAGCTGGACAGTGGCCGCCGGGTCGGGACTCGAGGCAAAGCCTGGATCGTCGTCCAGCAAAGTCGCTGCCGGATCGATCACGATACGGTCCAGCGCCTGCCCGGTGGAATCGGTCGGGTCGTCGCGAATCCAGTTGGCGGTGAGGTAGAAGTCACCCCGGCCAGGAGGCAATTCGTAGAGCCAGACGACGGGACCCGCCCAATCGAATGGGATGTCCACGCGATGAGAGAAGGCGGCGGGCCCGAGAGCCGCGCTCAGGTCGGTCCCGGCGATGATGGTGCTGACTCCAAGGGCGCCAAGGATCGGGAGGCGACGGCGCAGCAGATCGGCCTTTGCCTCCTCCGAGAGGGAATCGTCACGCGCGAATCCTGGCGCGACGGCCCGTTCGCTGCCGAGGTAAGCCAGCACCTCGGCCTGCCGGCCGCTCATGAGGTTCTCGTAGCCGTCCAGCGAACGCAGACCGTAGCGACCGGACAGATTTGGCGTGAGCAGTTCGCGGATAAAAAGGTACTCCAGAAATCGGCGCTCCGTCGGCGGCAGATCGCGACCGGAGCCGAGTCCTAGTTCCGATTTGTCAGCCAAGGAGCGGTAGGAAAATACCCTGCCTTCACTCAGTTCGCCGATGGCGATGGCGACCGCGGGAGTCGATTCGGCGATCTCAGGTGGAAGCGTGGGAATGCCGTGGCCGATCGAGAGAGTTAAATCGAAAACGAGCAGGGCCCCCAGAGCGGCCACCAGCGTTCGCGCCGTCAGGCGTCCAATCCCGAAACGCCACAGGAGGGCGGCCCCAACGCCCGCCGTCAGGATGCTGAGCACGGGAGTCCAGTTGGCCAGAGTGAAGGCGCTTTCCAGACGACCGCGCGTGAGGGCGAACGCTCCTAGCCAGCCTGATTCGTTGAAGTAGGCGCTGCGGCCGCCGACCAGGAAGCGGTCGATGCCCCGGTTGGCGAATTCCTCGATCCCGCCGCCGCTCTTCAGCAGCACCGTACCGGCGATGAGGGACGCGAGCAGGACCATGGCATAGACGGCAAAAATTATCCCAACTCGACGCCCGAACACGGCATGGCGACTAGCCGGGTTGCGCAGAGCGTCAAGTCCGAAGGCGGCCAGCAGGGCAAGCGCCAGAATGCCCGGCAAGAGGTAGCGGCCCGGCTCCCGGAAGAGCTCGAACACGGGCAGACCGCGCAAGAGACCGTAAAAGG
This sequence comes from Chloroflexota bacterium, assembly GCA_963577415.1. Classification (GTDB taxonomy): domain Bacteria; phylum Chloroflexota; class UBA11872; order UBA11872; family VXNJ01; genus JASLPR01. The sequence continues at coordinate 827 of CAUYYU010000232.1, read as the reverse complement.
GCGTCAGCTCGCCGAACGCGAGCAACGAACTAACTATCAGCAGCACGACGAGGAATACCATCGGCCTTTCGCGAGTCCGCCAGATGACCGCACCGAACGCCAGAGGGATGGCCAGCAGCCCGGCATAGGCCAGCGGTTCGGCGCGCAGAGTCCCGCCGGCGACCAGGGGAAGATCGAAGGCAGGGTAGAAATAGCCCAGGAGCAGCTGGAACGGGTGCAAGGCGCCACCACCGGCAGTGGCCGGGTCAACCCCGCCGGCCCTGGTGGAAACCCCGGTGAGCGCGAGCGTGGGCAGAAGGCGCACGGCTCCCAGCATCAGCCCGACGACGCCAGCGAAAACCAGGAGGCCGAACAGCCGCGCCGCGGAGCCGCCCCCCCGGTCGCGATAGGTCCACGCCAGCCGAAATGCCGCAAAGATCGCAGCGCCGAAGGCCAGGATGACGGCGATGTGAGGGTGCCCGGCGAGAATGGCGGCGGCGGCGGTGAGGACGAGCAGGAGCAAATACTGGAGGCGCCCTTGGGCCACCCGCTCGATCGCGAGGATGCCTGCCGGAAGTACCCAGAAGATGTCGGCGAAGTTGATGAAAAGTGAAGTCGCGAACACGAAGGGAGCGAAGCCGTAGAGATAGCCTCCGACGAACGCGGACAAACGACCGAGCCCCCAGACCCGGCCCAAAAGATAGGTGACCAGGGCGGCCAGGAGGAGCCCCAGGGCGGCCTCGGCGTGATAGGCGAGCGGCATCGGGAATACACGCAGGAATAGCCAGGATGGGGGATAAAACCAGCCGAATTCGGAAAAGGCGATGGGGAAGCCGCCCAGGTAGCTG
>CAUYYU010000231.1:0-3983 GCA_963577415.1 Chloroflexota bacterium | reverse complement strand
TTCACGCGATGGCTCGCAATGGAGACTCCACGGCGATTGGCGAGGCAATAAAAGCAGTCTCCTGGATCTTCGCGGGAGCCGGAGAGATCGTCCGCACGCAGCGGAAAACGTTGCTTAATTGAAGCTACCTTATGGGCCGCAAAACCAGGGCTTATGGCTGCTCATGATGCCGTCCCAACTAATCCTGAGGACATGAGCTAAACAATTGATATGCAAGTACTTGCAGAGGGGGGGGGTGCTCCAATCTCTGAGAACTGCCGCCGTGCGGATCATAGATTCGACTTTCTCTTTCTCTCCTATGTTGGGTGTCCCCTAAAAAGCAATAGTATAAAAGTCATACTAGTAGTATAATAGAAGGGAAGTAATAGTTTCGGAACGGATCCTGCCCGTGGGTGGGCGTTTGCAGGTCTCCGCGCGTCTTTCCCCCTAAAAGATTACCGCGCCGCAAGCGCCCACCCACGGGCAGGATCCCGCTAAAAAAAAGCATTTAACCGAGGGATTTGCCTGCGCCGACTCGTGAGGGTCACCCAGGTGCGCTGTAAGCGCGACCTCGTTCACATAGCCGCGAAAATGGTTAGTCAGATCAGATTTGACGGGAAAATGAAAACATGCTTTGGACCGGATCGGACCACCTGGGCGGAGGCCAAGGCTTATAAAAAGGATTTAAAGAAAATGTCAGCAATAAATCAAGAAAGTGAACTAATCTCGCTAAGAAATCGGCTCGGGATTCTTGAAAAAAAGGGCCAGAATCTCACTGAAGCCGAATGTGCGGAGATCCACACCACTGTGGACCAAATCAAAGAGCTGGAGGAGCTAGTGGTCACTACACGGGGCTCGGCTGATTCTTCTAGACCCCTCCCGACAGGATATCTTCCGATGCCAGAGTCGTCGGAGCCTTGGGGCTCCAGCTCATCAACACGCAGAGGCCTCGGCGTAGCCCAGGGAGCGGAGTATCGAAAAATTTTCCCGGGCGCGCCCCTGAGCCGGGACGGGTGGAATAATTTCGGCGAGTTTGTCGGAGCTGTGCATGCCGGGCAGGCCGACGTTCGTCTGCGAGCGCTCGTGAGCGGCATCCCCTCTGACGGGGGCTTTTTGGTGCCGACTGAATACTCGTCTGAATTATTTAACGTCTCCCTCGAAACCGAAGTAGTGCGGCCGCGTGCTCGTATTTTCCCGATGGCCTCGGGCAGCCGAAAGATCCCGGCCACGGCCATCGGCTCCCATGCTTCGCACCTTTTTGGCGGGCTCGTGGCCACCTGGTCAGCAGAATCCTCGACTCTGCCAGAAAATTCTCCAAAATTCCGCTCGATGACGCTAAATGCTTCAAAACTGACGTGTTATGCGACCACTAGTAACGAGTGGCTGGATGACGGGCTGAACGCAGAAGAAATTATCAGCTCGACATTTTCGAGCGGGCTAAGCTGGCATCTGGACCGGGCGTTTCTCACCGGTGACGGTGCCGGGAAACCCCTAGGAATTCTGAATGCATCGTGCCTCGTAACGGTCGCGAAGGAGGGCGGACAAGCGGCCGATACCATCGTATACGCCAACCTCGCGAAGATGTCTGCGAGGCTGCACCCGGCCTCCTGGTCGAACTCCGTGTGGGTCGTACATCCCTCGACAATCCCACAGCTGATGCAGCTGTCGGTGACGGTGGGCAGCGGTGGCAGCCATGTACCAGTATTGCGCGACACGCAGGGGGCTTTCTCCTTGCTGGGTCGGCCGGTTGTCGTTACTGAAAAACTGGAGACCCTGGGAGATGTGGGCGATATCTTGTTCGCTGATTTCAGCCAATACGGGATCGGGATGCGGCGGGAGCTGCGCCTAGATTCCTCCGCTGGGCCGCGCTTTCAGCAAGACGAGGTGTCCTGGCGGATGATCTCTAGAGTTGACGGACAACCGCTTTGGAATGAAGCACTTACGCCGCAGTCTGGATCGGACACACTGGGTCCGTTTGTGACGTTAGCCGAGCGGGCCTAATTGAGGTGGAGCCGGGGGGAGACCCCCCCCCCCCCGGTTTTGGCGGGGGCCTGGGTTTTTGTTCCCCGGGCCCCCGCTGGTCCAGAAAACTCTGCGTGGATCTTACTTTCGGTTGTCGCGCTGTTATAGGCTATGGTCGGAACAGAAAATGTGTCAATCAGTTCTAACTTCCAACCCACGGGGGCGGGGACCGGTCTACCCCTGGGGTGGTCTCGCAGTGGTAGGATCGCGTGCAAGCCAAGATCTCCGTCGTAGGAAGGGTAAAGAGACCCCTAAATCAAAGAGGTTTTGGACTTTTCACACAGCCTCAGGCGTTAGCGGTCGGTCGGTCGACGTTTCCGCGGAAAATTTGAATGACCGCTTTTAGGCGGAACCTGCCGCTGGGCTTGTGATCAAATCGTGTGGGGGTGGTTCGATTGAGCGGATGATTGACCTTCCGGCTCGCCTGCGATACGTTCATAGGAGACTCGCGAATCCAAATCATCATCGGAGGTGTTCTCATGCCCCGCAGCACCCGTCGTAATTTCGTCAAACAGTCCGCCGCGTTCGGCCTCGGCCTCACTGCCCTGAGCGGCAGGGCATACGCCGCCAACGACAAGATCAGCGTCGCCTGCATCGGCGTCCGCGGGCGTGGCAATTCCGTCATGCGTACCTTCGCGGCCGAGCCGGATTGCGAGATCACCCACATCTGCGACGTTCGAGAGTCGGTTCGCCTCGAGCGAGGCGCGCAGATGAAGGACACCACCGGGCGCATGCCGAAGCTGGTCAATGACTACCGCACTCTCCTCGACGACGAGTCGATCGATGTCTTCATGGTCGCTACACCCGACCACTGGCACGCCATGCTCACGATCGAGGGCTGCCTGGCTGGCAAGGACGTCTACGTCGAGAAGCCCGCCAGCCACAACATCCTCGAGGGCAAGACGGCGGTGGCCGCCGCCCGTAAGCGCGGCCGCATGGTTCAGATGGGGACGCAGCGCCGCAGCGCCGCCTTCCTGCGCGACGCCGCGGACTACGTGAAGAGCGGCGCGCTGGGCAAGGTGCTTTACGGCAAGGCGTGGGAAACGAGCCGCAACCGCGAGGTGCACCTGGAGCCTGACAGCGATCCGCCGTCCGGCCTGGACTACCACCTCTGGCAGGGACCCTGTCCCGAGCGCCGCTTCAACAAGTCCATCGTCGGTAGCTCCTGGCGCTGGCTCTTCGACTACGGCACCGGCGACCTCGGCAACGATGGCGTCCACCGCATCGACTATTGCCGTGACATCATGGGACTCGTGGACATGCCCGAGACGATCTGCTCCGCCGGAGGCATGTTGTTCTTCGACGACGATCAGGAGTGGCCCGACACCCTGCTGATCAACTACGAGTACCCGGGCAAGGTCATCCAGTACGAGATGCGCCTGTGGTCGAAACCGAAACTTCATGGCGCCACCGAAGGGGCGGCTGTTTACGGCGAGAATGGCTGGGTGCTGGTGGCGAACACGCGGTGGCAGGCCTACGACGCCGAGGGAAAGCTGGTCAAGGAGGGGCGCAGCGACGGGGGCCAGCAGGCTCACATCCGCAACTTCCTCGACGCCGTTCGCAGCCGCAAGCGCGAGTCCCTGGCCCAGGAGATCTACTCCGGGCACGTCGCGTCCGCCATGTGCCACGCGGGACATGTCTCCTGGCGCACCGGCAAGAAGCTTCGATTCGATCCGAAGACGGAGACCTTCGACGATCGGGAGGCCAACCAGTACCTCGGCCGCGAGCACCGCAAGGGCTTCGAGCTTCCTGTGGTCTGAACTCAATCCGGCGGAAAGACTGGCGGGGACCGACCGAATGCATTCTCGCCCGAGAAGGGGAATGGTCAATACTTGGGGGAATACCGCCGGCGGGACCTAACAGTGTAGCTGGCAGGATCGGTAGATGGCGTTGTCCGGCCGTAGGTGGTCCGGGTGCTTTTCAATCGTGATGTCTTACAGACCGTGTCTGTTCAGCCCAAACGTTCGTGAGTGAGATTGCCT
>CAUYYU010000230.1:0-4015 GCA_963577415.1 Chloroflexota bacterium | reverse complement strand
CGAGCGATGAGTCACGCAGCCGGGCCGGATGCAGCGGCGGCCGAATGTATAGCTGTGTTGCACTCACCACACTAGTCTACCTGGACGCAACCGAGACTACGAGGCGGCGTCGCCCGGTCGGGGGCGTAGAATCTCGTCGATCAAGAAGACGTCGGTCAGCAGTGCTCGCAGATGAATCATGGCATTGAGATTGTCGATCATCTGGGAGCTGATGGCGGGCTGAGCTATGACCAGTCGGATGGCGGCCAGGGCATCGCTGGCGTCCCGACGGAGCACATCGATGAAGGCGTGATACCGATCGGGCTGGTCGATTTTCTGGCTGGCCTGAGCCTCTTCCACGAGTTTCACAAACCCATCCGCCAGGTCCGGGAGAACGGCTTCGCTGCGCTGGAGGAATTCGCGGGCTTGGCCGGCGGACTTGGAAGCCTGATCGCCAGATACGCCCTGAGCGGCATAGGCGAGGAAGAACTCGTAGCTCTCTTCGATGGTGTCGATACGAGCCTTGAGCTCGTCGGCCGCGCTCACCCTTCGCCGGATTCCCGCGAGATGACCCAACGGCTTGGATCATGATGATCGAGGTACTTCTCGCGGTCGACATAGCCGAAAAGCATCGCCCGTGTCATCCACAACTTATCCGGCCGCAGCGCAAAGTAGATGTGCGTGATGGTCAGCATCACGAACATCGCCGCCGTGAGCCCATGAGCGGCGTACACCAACCCCCATGTCTGATCGGCCAGCAAATACGCGTTGCGTCCCCATAGCGGAGTGTCTATTCGGAACATCATGACCAGTCCCGTGCCAATGACAACGAGACCGGCGACCGTGACTGCCAGGTGATACAGCTTGTGGTCAAGTGGGTACTTCGCGTGCTTCCTGACCTCGACATCCTGACCCAACTGGCGTTTGACCCGCTGTATTGCCTCTCCGATATCGCTCGGTCCGATCCAGATAGACCAGAAATCGAGGAAGAACGTCGCGTGGACGATGTGATACAAAATCGAGATCGTCAGCAGGACCCCCGCCACCCAGTGAATCGTCAGCCACGGGAACTCAATTCCAATAATGGGGAAGAAGCCGGTGATCAACAGCGCTAGCATCGCCGCAGCCATAATCCAGTGGAACGCTCTGGCCGCCGCGGTGTGCCGGACGACCTTTTCAGGCACAGAGACCGCCGCACCTCCGGCAGAGTCACCGCCACTCGCGTGGGCGCGGGCCAGTTTGGGAACCCAGACTGCCGCATAGACAAGATGGAAAAGGACGAAGGCTATGCCTGCCCAAAAGAACAGATACAGCACGTCCCAGGCGACCCGAATCAGGACCTCTTGGCCCCAAGGGTCCGTACCCCACTGAAATAGTTCCATGCCCTATGCCCCAACGCCGCGGATCGAGCGGGTGACCAGGTTCCTGAGCAACGGCACCTTGTAGCCATTGTGCGCGAGCGGTTTGACACCCTCGATTGCCAATTGGCCCGCGCGCTCCGCCGTCTGGTCACTCACCTGCTGCCCGCGGACCGCGTCCTCAACCGCCATCAACCGCCGCGGCGTCGGCGCCATCCCGTTCACAACCACCCGAATGTCCTCGATCACTCCGCCGCTCACCTTGGCCGCCGTCGCGACACTCCCGAGCGCAAAGTCCCAGACCGCCCGGTCCCGGCTCTTCTCGAAGTAGAACGCCGCCCCTGCCCAGGTTGACGGGATCCGGATCGTCGTCAGCAGGTCACCCGGCTCCAGAACCGTCATCCGCTCGATGTCCACCTCCGGACCCACAAAGTAGTCCGTCGCGGCCACCACGCGCTCCCCGCGTGAGTTCTGTACCACCAGCTCCGCGTCCAGCGCGATCAGCGCGGGCGCCGTGTCCGACGGGCTCACTGCCACACACCGGCTCGCCCCCAGAATGCAGTGCTCCCGGTTCATCGCCGTCGGCGTGTCCGCGTAGCAGATGTTGCCACCCGCGCGATAGCAGTTCCACCCGTCCCGGTAATACCAGCACCGCGTGTCCTGACTCAGGTTCCCCCCGAGCGTCCCCTGGTTGCGGATCTGCGGCGACGCCACCACTCCCGCGGCCGACGCCAGCAATCCGTATTGCTCCTGCACGGACGGATGCCGCACTACCTCACTCAGCGGCGCCATCGCCCCGATCTCCAGGCCTGCACTCCCCGCCTGAATCTCTCGCAACGACGCAATCGCCCCGAGGTCAACCACGGCCGACGGCCGCTTCACGCGGTCTTTCAACCAATCCCACGTGTCCAGCCCCCCGGCCAGCACCCACGCATTCGACCCATACTGATCGAGCAACCCCAGCGCGTCGTTCGTCGTCGCGGGCTGGAAGAGCTCGAAAGCCGGCATGTTGTCGCGTATCACCGCCATTGGTTCTCTCTCCCTCTGTCCCTAAGAAATGTCGATCACGAATGCGCGGCGAGCCTGGCGACCCCCTCGGGCAACCCCTCGACATTCGTCAGAATCATGTCGAGCATGATCGGGGTTCGGTTGAAATACCCGTCGCCCAACGCATCGGCAATGGCGCACTGCACCGCACCACAGCCGGCGCCCTGCGATGGTTCGCCGATCCCACGTGCACCGAGAGGATTGAACGGGTCCGCCTTGTCGGCCGCTACCCAGTCCATCTTCTTCTCGTGGGGAACGTCGAGCATCGTCGTGGGACGATTCGAGTAGAACCGACCCGACAGATTCAAACCCCATCGACGATCGTAGATCCACTTCTGGCCCAGGGCCACACCAAAGCCCTGGATACCGCCACCGTGAAGCTGCGCGGCGAAGGTCCGGGGATTGACGATGGTCCCGGCGTCCGACGCCACTTTGTAGTCCTTGAGTATCACCGAGCCGACTTCCGTGTCGACCTCGACCTCGGCAAACCCAATGGCATACGACATATTTCGGCCTCCGGTGTCGAAGTTGTCCTTGGCGATACCCATCAACCCGATTCCCGCCAGGCCCCCACCAGCCGCGGTCGTCATTTCGTTGATGTCCTCGGGCAGCTCATGTCCGTCGAACTTGCCGCCGAGCGCGATCGCACGTTGCGCGGCGCGGGCGAACGTCATACTGCGCGCCCCGCTGAACACGCGTCCGTTCGCCACGGTGTAGCTCTCAGGTGAGCCCCCGAGGTCGCGAGCCGCGATCTCCTGCAGCTTCCGCTTCGCGTCGAGGCCCGCGGCCCAATTGGCTCGGGTGTGTGCGTGCGTCGTCATCGACCCCGCCTGGATGCTGCTCCAGGGCATATGCTTGCTGGTATCCCCCCAGACGACTTCGGCGTGCTCCCAGTCCGTCTGGAGTGCCTCCATCGCAGCCCGGGCGGTGTCGAATACCGACCCGGTACCCAGGTTGCCCACGCCCTGCTGGATGTAGACCTTGCCGTCGGGCCGGATGGTGAGCAACCCGTCCATGCCCGACACGCCGGCGGCGTAACTACTGAGCGCGACGCCGATCCCGGTCACTTTGGAGCCATTCCGCTGGCCGCTCTTGGCCTTCATCGCCTCCCAGTCGAATTTCTCGATACCGCGATCGACCGCCTCTCTCACGAACGCGCTCGACACGTTGCCCTGCACGCCCTGGCGAGGCCGACCGAAGGTCTGCTGGCCGGAAGGCGCGTTGATCTTCATCAACTCCAGCTGGTCGATGCCGAGCTGCTTGGCCGCTTTCTGCATCATGGGCGCGCACATGGCCACCACCTGCACGCCACCGGGCGCGCGCTGCGCAGACCGCGGGGGCGTGTTCGTATAGATATTCACGCCTCGACACCGGATGTTCGCAGGGGTATACATCAACGAGGCCTGGTCGGCGGCCGACATGAAATCGCCAGAGGACCCGTACGGACCGCCGTCCTGGACCGTGAACATGTCGATGGCGGTGACTCGGCCGTCCTTGCGGTAGCCGATCCTGATCCGCGAGGCCATACCCGGCCTAGCGCGGCCTATGAAGTTCTCTTCCAGCCGGTTGATCCGCATCATGACCGGCTTGCCGGCCTTTTGGGAGAGCAGACCGGGAATACCCATCTGAAT
>CAUYYU010000229.1:0-4017 GCA_963577415.1 Chloroflexota bacterium | reverse complement strand
CGGGAGCCGGCAGTGGAGGATCCGACGAGGGTTCCGGCGGCTCCTCCCCTCGCATCAGCGCCTCCAAAGCGGCGACGTCCATCGTCTCCTGCTCGAGCAGGTACTCCGAAATAGTATCCAGGTGCTCACGGTGAGACCGCAACACTTCGGTCGCCCGTTCATGGGCACGCATGATAATTTCGGTTACCTCGTCGTCGATCTGCTCGGCCACGGCTTCGCTGTAGTTGCGAGTCTCCGCGATATCCCGGCCCAGAAAAACAAGTTCGTTAGTTTTGCCAAACGTTCGCGGCCCGAGCTTGCGACTCATCCCGTAGCGCGTCACCATTTGGCGTGCGATATCGGTGGAACGCTCAAGGTCGCTGGAGGCGCCCGTGGTTACCTCATCGAACACCAGCAATTCGGAGGCCCGACCGCCCATCATCGTGGCAATCTGATCTTCAAACTGGCTCTGCGACATCATTGACCGGTCCTCCGGCGGTAGAAATCGCGTGTAGCCGCCCATTTGGCCTCGGGCAATTATGGAGATCTTGTGGACCGGGTCCATCTCCCCCATGAAATGTCCGACCAGAGCATGGCCGATCTCGTGAAAGGCCGTGATCCGTTTTTCCTTGACGCTGATCACGCGACCCTTCCGTTGCGGGCCTGCTACGACCCGGTCGATCGCCTCCTCCAACTCCTCCATACTGATCGTACGTTTGTTCGCCCGAGCGGCCAGAATCGCCCCCTCATTGAGTAGATTCTCCAGGTCGGCTCCGGTGAATCCGGAAGTTTCCTTGGCGATGATCATCAAGTCGACATCGCTTTCCAAGGGTTTGCCTTCGGCATGCACGCGCAGAATCGCCTCCCGACCACGAATGTCGGGGCGGTCCAGGGTCACCTGCCGGTCGAATCGGCCTGGCCGCAGCAGGGCCGGGTCAAGAATGTCAGGTCGATTTGTCGCCGCCAGAACGATGACGTTGGTCCCGCTTTCGAACCCGTCCATCTCCACCAGAATTTGATTCAGGGTCTGCTCGCGCTCATCGTGGCTGCCGCCGAGTCCCGCCCCTCGCTGCCGGCCGACGGCATCAATTTCGTCAACGAAGATGAGACACGGAGCGTTCTGGCGAGCCTTTTCAAACAGGTCCCTGACGCGAGAGGCGCCCACGCCTACGAACATCTCCACGAACTCGGAGCCACTCAGGTTGAAGAACGGCACTCCGGCCTCACCCGCGACCGCCTTGGCCAGGTAGGTCTTGCCGGTTCCGGGCGGTCCGATGAGCAGCACGCCACTGGGGATCCGTGCGCCGATTTTCGTGAACTTCTCTGGATATTTCAGAAACTCGACCACCTCGGCCAATTCCTGCTTCGCTTCATCCACCCCCTGGACGTCCTTGAACGTGACCGTCGTGCGGTGGCCGGAGATCATCCGCGCCTTGCTGCGGCCAAAAGACATCGCCTGATTGTTTGATCCTTGCGCCTGCCTCATCATGAATATCAGCAGACCGACGATGAAGAGGATGGGCAGGAAGGACCCCAGAATGGTCAGCAGGCCCCCGAACTGACCAGGTTGCTTGTACTCGACTACAACTTGCTCACCGGCGAGATTCAGGCCCAGCACGTTCAGGTCTCGAACCACATCCGTATCAGTTGTGATCGCGACTCGTTCGACGGTCAGGTTGTTACGGCGATATTCAACCGAATTCCCTGAGATGATGAGCTCCGGCTTTCCTCCCGTTTGCACGTCAGTGGCAACAGATGCCAGCATGCTGGAGTAGCTTGCCGGAGCCGCGGCGGGGTCTTGCCGGAATACCATGAACAGGACAGCCAGCACCGCTACGACGACAACCAGGTACACGAACCCGTTGCGCATGAATCCGTTGCTCACCTTGACTGGTTCCTTCCGTTCGACCTTCGTTTGCGGCGGTTGCCGCTGCTATCGCTTAATTCCGAAAATACAAGCATCGCATCGCGAACATCCGAGATTACCAACGCCGGATTCGCGAACGCTGTTACCTTCATTACCGACGACCGACCCTGAGAGATGCGAAATCTCAATGCTCGGCCTGCGGGGTTAAGAGGCGCCAGTTCAAGCGGCCCGAGGCCGCTCCCAACAGCACGCCAATTTGCACCGTCAAAGGATATCACCGAATCCTTCTAACGCCCGTCCTTTCCGGGATTTTCCGCACCTCTGCCGGCTCATCCCGCTCGCGGTCAGGAACCATTACCGTCCGGAGCGTTCTACCTCAGGACTCCAAACGTAATTTCAGCAGGCGTCGACTTTCAGGAACGACCTGACAAAAATCGCCGATCTCAAATCCAGCCACCCAGGCGATCCGCTCATCGGCAATCAGCACCGGAGTCAGATTTCGGCGCCAGAAGGGAACTTGCCTGCCGCTCAAGAAATGGATCAGCGATTTTGCCGACTCATGGCCATAGGGAGTGAACACATCCCCCCCTAATCCGCTCCTGACGGTGAGGGGTCCGACCAGGCGGTCAAGGTCAAGCGTGGCCGTACACGGATCACGGTGATGTTCGCCGGCGATGACCGCCATTTCGCGCCTGGCATCGGCGTCCTCGATTACCCGGGCCGAGATCCCCAATCCAGCCTTCGGAAATTCCACCTTCCCCGGGACAGGAAGAGTCACTGGATTCCCCAATGTGGCCTGCCAGTCAGGCCCCGGAGCAAACGCCAATCGACCCTTCGATCGCAATATCCACAGCGAATTTCCAAGCGGCACCGATCCACCGGACCGGGGTTCTCGGCAGAACGCGGTCGCCGCGTCAACGGCGGAACGAGGAGGGAATTCGCCCGATCGTTCCTCCGCAATCAGTCGCAATACCGCCGCTATGACGCCCTTCGGGAATTTCGCCAGACCCTCCTGCGATAGTTCCAACACGTCCCCGAGCTCATCCGGATCGCACCGCTCCAAGGCCTCTCTGGCCGCCCACTCTATTACCTCGAGTTCACTCCCCAGCGTGTCCGCCGTCCGGGCCAGAACCGATTGCACCCCGGGACGAATCGTTCGCAGCGCCGGCATCACGATGTGGCGAATCTGGTTGCGATCGGCCGCTAGCCGTCTATTCGTCGGATCATCCCGGTGCTCAAGTCCCACGGAGGCCACGTAGCGCTCGATTTCCTCCCGATGGATTTCCAGCAACGGACGTATAACCGAGTGTCCAACCGGCTGCATCGCCGTCAGCCCCCTGAGACCCGCGCCGCGAATAAGACGCAACAAGACGGTCTCAGCCTGATCGTCGCGAGTATGCGCGACGGCCACGAATCGGGCCGCCGACTTGACCTGCAACGCATGGAGAAATTGATATCTCAGCTTTCGGGCGGCCTCTTCGACTCCGAGCTTTCTTTCGCGCGCCAGCACATCGACGCGCCCCTTTCCCAACTCAAACTCGATCCCCATGGAATCCGCGAATCGCCGCACGAATTCCGCGTTCGCCGCGCTGTCCTGATGCAGGTCATGGTCGAAATGGGCGATCAGAAAGTTCAGCCCGGTCTCGCCCGCGGTCTCCAGCGACGCGTGTGCCAGTGCCATCGAGTCAACGCCCCCCGACACCCCCAGGACGACCAGATCGTCCGGATTCAGCCCGGCCTGCTCCTCATAAACCCGGCGGACTATGGCCGGCAATCCGACGAAGCTCACTCGACCACTCCGTTCACCCGGACGATCGGCCGGTACTGCCAAACCCACCGCGACTGGGTGCGTCCAGTTCGTCCACTTCCTCCCATTGCGCCTGCACAGTATTCACGATTATTCCCTGGGCAATGCGATCGCCGCGTTTCACGGTCACTGCTTCAGCGGTTGGGTTCCACACCTGCACCATCACTTCATCCTCAGGACCACAATAATCAGAGTCGACGATCCCAATTCCGTGGGGCACCACCAACCCCGTGCGCCGCGGTGTGCTGCTGCGGGAGGCCACCAGCAGCGCGTAACCCGGAGGCAGCTGCACAACCACGTTGCCCGGGACCAGCGCGAACGAATTCGCCGCTACCGCGGTATCTTCGCGAGTTACCAGATCAAA
>CAUYYU010000228.1:0-4028 GCA_963577415.1 Chloroflexota bacterium | reverse complement strand
CAGCGCCACCGGCTGCCACTGCTCTCGTCATCGAAAAAAGCGACTGTGTCGCCCGATCAAACAGCGCCGTTTTTCGCCTCCTCCAATGCCGCCACCACCCTCGCCGGCGACATCGGCAGCTCCCGCATCCGTATCCCGATCGCGTCGTAAATCGCGTTCGCGATCGCCGCCGGCGGCGGTACGATCGGCACCTCCCCCACCCCCCGCACCCCATACGGGTGACCCGGATTCGGCACCTCCACGATGATCGTCTCGATCATCGGCACGTCCGGCGCTGTCGGCATTCGGTAGTCCAGCAGACTCGAATTCCGCATCTGGCCGTCGTCGTCAAACCAGTATTCCTCGTTCAACGCCCAGCCGATCCCCTGCACCACCCCACCCTGTATCTGCCCTTCCACATACGGGGGATAGATCGCGATCCCCGCGTCTTGCGCCGCCGTGTACCGCAGAATTTCCACCTTGCCCGTCTCCGTGTCCACCTCGAGGTCCACCAGCTGCACCGAGATCGCCGGGCCCGGCCGGTTCGGCGCAATGCTCGAGCTCCCCGTCACCAGGATGTTCGCATCGTCCAGCAGGGCCGCCGCCTCCTTGAACGTCGCCGACTCCTCCCCCGCCGCGAACGTCGTGTTCTCGTAGCTCACCTCCTCCTTACCCACGTCCCACACCTGGGCCATTCCCGCCACCATCTTCTCCAGCACTTCCTCCGCTGCTAGATGCGCCGCGTAGCCCGTCGCGTACGTCGTCCGGCTTCCGCCCGTTACTCCCGTGAACGCTATCGAATCCGTATCCGGCACCACCGGATGCACGTCCTCGATCGCGATCCCCAGCGTCTCCGCCAGTTGCATGGCGATCGACGTCCGCGTCCCGCCGATATCCATCGACCCTTCCCGCAACGTCACCGTCCCATCCTCGTTCACGATCGCCTGCGCGCTCGATATCATGCCGCCGTTCATCCAGTATCCCGACGCCATCCCCCTCCCCCGCTTCAGATGCGGCTCCGCCGCCGGTTCCAGCGGCGTGTTCCAGTGATCCGAGTTCTTGATCGCCTCCGTCGTCTCCACGGTACCCATCTTCGGGAACGGCAATCCGTCCACCCGCATATCCCCCTCTTTTGACGCGTTCATCAGCCGGACTTCCATCGGATCCAGCCCCAGCTTCTCGCACGCCTCGTTCACCACCGTCTCCACCGCGTACTCCGACATCGTCGCTCCCGGAGCCCGATACGCGCCCGTGTGCGACTTGTTCACTAGCACCTCATACCCATCCACCCGCTGGTTTTCCAGGGCGTACGGCGACAGCGCCGTGATGACCCCCGCCCCCAGCACCGAACCCGGAAATCCTCCCGCCTCGAAGTACAGCGTCACGTGCGCCGCCGTGATCTTGCCGTCCTTTCGCATCCCCAGCTTCACCTTTTCCCAGGTTCCCGGCGTCGGCCCCGTCGCCTTCAGCACTTCCTCCCGCGTCATCGTCATCTTCACCGGTCGCGCGGCCTTCCGCGACAGCACCGCCGCCAGCGGCTCCAGGTAACTCGTCGTCTTTCCGCCGAACCCGCCTCCGATCTCCATCGCCATCACCCGGACCTTCGACACCGGGATCAGCAACAGATCGGACACCTCGCCACGAATGCCAAAGTGACCCTGCGAGCTCCCCCAGATATCCACCGTCCCGTCCTCGCGCCACCAGGCCGTGCCGTTCATCGGCTCGATGAATCCCTGGTGCACCGTCGACGTGTGAAACTCCGCCTCGATGATGACATCCGCCTCCGCGAACCCCGCCTCCAGGTCGCCTTCCTCACTCACCGAATGTTCCGAGATGTTCGTCTCCCCCTCCAGCTCCGTCCCGTCCTCGTCGGTGCGCAGCTCCGCCATGATGATCGGCGCCCCCTCCGCGATCGCCTCCTGCACCGTCATCACCGGCGTTAGCACCTCATAGCCCACCTCTATCAACGCCAGCGCCGCCGCCGCCGTCGGCAGGTCTTTCGCCGCCACCGCCGCCACCGGGTGACCCTGATAATGCGCCTTGCCCCGCGCCAGGATGTCCGCGCTCTTGTTGATGATTCTCTGCGCCCCACCCTCTCCCGCCTTCGTCATGTGCTCCCCCGGGTCCGGAAAGTCCGCTCCCGTTATCACCGCCGCCACTCCCGCCAGCGCCTCCGCCTTGCTCGTGTCTATCGAGCGGATGTTCGCGTGGGCATGCGGACTCCGCAGCACCAGCCCGTGCGTCATCCCCGGCAGGTGGATGTCCGCCCCATAGTTCGCCCGCCCCGTCACCTTGTCCACCCCGTCGTGCCGCACCGGGCTCGTCCCGATTACGTCGAAGTCTCCGGTCTTAATCGGCTCGCTTCTCGTCACCGCCATCTAGTTACCTCCGTTTAAGTTTTTCGCCGCCGCCTGCACCGCTCGCACTATCTTGTCGTACCCGGTGCATCGGCACAGGTTTCCCGCCAGCCAGTAGCGAATCTCCGTCTCGGACGGGTTCGGATTCTTGTCCAGCAACGCCTTCGTCGACACGATGAATCCCGGCGTGCATATCCCGCACTGCAAGGCCGCTCCCTCCAGGAACGCCTCCTGCACCGGATGCAGACCTTCCGCCGTCGCCAGACCTTCAATCGTCGTGATCTCTCCGTCCTTCACCTCCACCGCCAGCACGCAGCAGCTGTTCACCAGCCGTCCGTCCAGGATCACATTGCAGGCCCCACAGTTGCCGTTGTTGCAGCCTTCCTTCGCCCCCGTCAGGTACAACGTGTCCCGCAGCACCTCCAGCAGGCTCTCCCGCGGCTCGCACACAATCTCTACCGGATCGCCATTTATCGTCGTCGAAATCACCGACTTTCCGGTTACCAGATCAGCGGCCATTTACGGTGCCCCCTTTCGCGCGCTCCCGCGCCCCCCTCAAGGCCCGTTTCGTCAGCACTCCCACCAGGTGTTTCCTGAATTCTGCCGTTCCCCGCATGTCCGTAATCGGTCGCGCCGCCTCTTGCGCCACCGCCGCCGCCGCCTCGATGCTTTCGTCCGTCGCCGGTTTTCCGGCCAGCGAATCGCCCGCCGCCGCCACGAACAGTGGCGTCGGCGCCACCGCCCCCAGCGCTATTCGCGCCGACTCGAAATTGTCCCCATCCAGCTTCACCATCGCCCCCACCCCCACCACCGCGATGTCCATCTCGTTGCGCGGAATGAACCGCAGATAGTGCGTCCCAGAGTCCTTCGGCATCGCCGGCAGCGTCAGCGACACCAGCAGTTCGCCGGTCCCCAGCACATTCTTCCCGGGTCCCGTGCAGAAATCCTCCATCACCACCGACCGCCGCCCACCCGGTCCCGCGATATTCGCCGCCGCCCCGTGCACGATCAGCGCCGGGATGCTGTCCCCCGCCGGTCCCGAGTTACACAGATTCCCGCCCACCGACGCCCGACCCTGTATCGCCGTCCCGCCGATGATCGACACCGCGTCGATAAACCCCGGAAACGCTGCCACCACACCCTCGTTCGCGGTCAGCTGATAACACGGCACCGCCGCTCCCAGCGTCAACGAGCCGTCCGCCCCAATCTCGATCCGCGTCAGCTCCTCGATTCCCTTCCCATCAACCATCACCCCCACGTCTCGCGTGTTCTCCCGCACCTGCACTATCAGGTCCGTTCCTCCGGCCAGGATTCGCGCATCCTCTCCGTATTCCTCCAGTATCTCCACCGCCGCTTCCACGCTCGTTGGCGCCGCGTATTTGATCGATCGCAAGCTGTTCCCTCCGTTTGCTGATCTTAATGACGGCGCTATCGCCGCTCGCTGATTTCGATTTTCTAATCATCACCCGCGGCTCCGATTCTCCACCGATCCCGTCCCATCCGCCGCAGTCACCAATCATCGCGTAAAACCCACCCATTGGCCAACCGCGACGATCCCCCCCGCTCTCACTCCCTAAAACACCACCACCCCGTACGCCAGCACCAGCCCCACCGCGATACTCCCCACCCCCGCCACTCCCCGCAGGTATTGATTCACCGCCGGCAGCCGCTCCATCGTCCAGGCGAACGGCG